>JAIPBM010000007.1 GCA_021739695.1 Flavobacteriales bacterium
ATCCCGTTTCGCATGCGAAACGGGATTTTTTTATGCCAGAATCTTAAGTCGAAACTGGCTCTAAAATGAAAAGCCCCTCAAATCTACGACTTGAGGGGCTTCGTTATTTCCAATGAAGGAACGGTTCAAATGAACGCGCTGCTTCTCTTATCGATTTGACATCGGATTGTAAGGTCTTTCGTTGGCTCCAGTATAGATCTGACGAGGACGACCGATCGGCTCTTTATTGGCCATCATCTCTTTCCATTGAGCAATCCATCCTGGAAGACGACCCATAGCAAACATTACCGTGAACATCTCGGTTGGAATACCAATTGCCTTGTAAATGATTCCAGAGTAGAAATCCACGTTAGGGTAAAGATTTCGCTCTTTAAAGTAATCATCATTAAGAGCCACATGCTCCAATTGCTTGGCCAGATCAAGAATTGGATCGCTCACACCTAATTTCTCCAATACATCATCGCAAGATTTTTTGATGATGGTTGCGCGAGGGTCAAAGTTCTTGTAAACACGATGACCGAATCCCATGATGCGGAATGGATCGTCTTTATCTTTTGCTTTATCAATCCACTTTTGCATGTTGCCGCCATCCTTTTGGATGTTCTCCAACATTTCAATGACAGCTTGATTGGCGCCACCATGAAGCGGACCCCAAAGTGCAGAAACACCAGCAGCAATAGAAGCATAAAGATTAGCTCTTGAAGAACCGACTATTCTCACAGTTGAAGTAGAGCAGTTTTGCTCATGATCTGCATGAAGAATAAGCAGCTGATCCAAGGCTCTAACGATAACTGGATCTGGTTCGTAGTCTTCAGTTGGAACAGAGAACATCATATTCATGAAATTCTCGCAGTAGTTGTATTTGTTCTTTGGATAAACAACAGGATGACCAACAGAATTCTTGTGAGACCATGCAGCAATTGTGCTGATCTTGGCAATAAGTCTGATGATGGTCAGATCAACTTTTTCCTCTTCGCGATCTGGATCAAGACTTTCTGGATAGAAAGTTGAAAGCGAAATAAGGTTTGAAGCAAGAACTCCCATTGGATGGGCTTTTCTTGGAAACGCTTCAAAAAACTCTTTCATGTCTTCATGAATGAGTGTGTGTCGAGTGATTTTTTCCGTCCAATCTTGGAAATCCGGTTTAGACGGAAGTTCACCGTATATTAATAGGTATGCTACCTCCAAAAATGTTGACTTCTCAGCCAACTGTTCTATTGGATAACCTCTGTATCTCAGAATCCCCTTTTCGCCATCCAAAAATGTGATGGCGCTACTTGTTGCCCCTGTATTCTTGTAGCCACTATCAAATGTGATGAGACCCGTCATATCTCGCAACTTGCGAATATCAATTCCTTGTTCGTTCTCCGTTCCGGTAATTACCGGTAGTTCAATTACTTGATCTCCTACACGGATCTCAGCTTTGTCGCTCATTTGTTTGTGTCAATAAAAGGTTTTGTTTCTGTCCTGCGATTATACGAAAAATTCAATCATTCAAATTGTCATAAACCTTTGATCTGAACAAGTTTTGCAATCGAATAACCAATGTTTTAACAATGCTTTTTACTCAAGTCCTGTCCTCTTGGTTACAACAAAAAAAGACGCTGATCGTTCAGCGTCTTCTTCATTTTCCTTCCATTTAATGTGGCGGGCCACCAGGGATTTTAGTGCGGTCTTTGGCACCACGCAGTAGTTCCTTTCTAAAACCTTGCTCTGCTCCATGTAATAGAACCACTTTTTGCATTGGGAGTATCTTCTTAAATCGTTCGTTGTATTCCTTTTTCAGGTCCAGCTCTTGTTGCTCAAACGCCAGTTCTTTATCTACCGCAGCCGATAATTCCGCATCAGATAGTTCTGCTTGATTCTTTTTCGTGCTAATTCTATTGTCGCGTCTTTTTGACCGAATCGACTGCATCTTACCTTCCAACTCGTTGTAAAGAGGCCAAAATTGCTGAGCTTCCTCAGGCGTTAGATTCAATTCGCTGGTCAGATAAGCTACTTTGAGCGCCTCCAATCTTTCTCTTTTAGATGGTTCAAGTTCTTCTTGAGCCTTCACCAACTGAATGGAGTTCAGCAATACGGCAATTGTCAATAATATCAGCTTCTTCATGTCAGATTTCTATTTCATCAATAATTGTGTTCCATTCCATTTCTTCTTCAGCGTTTAGATAATCAATGACGTCTTCTTCTGAAAGAGTGTTTTGCGTCATTGTTGCATCGCTATAATCAACCAGATCATAGCCGACCAATTCTGTGGGTTGAAGATCTGCGTAGTAAGTAAGTTCTTGAACCGAGATTGAGGCTAAGACGGTATCAAAATCAGGCGTGGCGCTTTTGTTTGGAAGAAAAAAGAACCAAGCAGCTAAAGCCATTGCTGCAATTCCAAAACTTGGAACCAACCATCGAGTCAAACGGATAGCGGGTTTTTCAACATCAACTTCTGAAGCTCGAACATTCTCCATAACCCGTGGAGCCAGGTTCTCAAAATATCCAGCAGGAACTTTGAAAGGATTCCGCGTCAGATCTGATTCTGAAGCTCCTTCAAAATGAAGCGTTGATTCGTTTGGTTCCGTTGTGTTTTTCATTTCGATTGATTGACAACGATTTTTGGGAAAGGTTTAATTTTTGAATCCTACTGTAGAATTACCGCTTAACAAATGCTTCTATTTTCTTCACTGCGTGATGATACGATGCTTTTAGTGCGCCAACCGAAGTTCCCGTCACTTCGGCAATTTCTTCATACTTCATTTCATCAAAATACTTCATGTTAAACACCAATCGCTGTTTGGTTGGCAACGAAAGAATGGCGCTTTGCAATTTCAATTGAATGGCGTCTCCACTCATTTCTAGGTCAGCTTCCAAATTGGATGACAGCGAGTTTGAAACATCATCAAGTGAAACGAATATGTTCTTTCGTTTTTTCTTTAGAAAGGTCAACGATTCGTTCGTTGCAATGCGATAAAGCCACGTAAAAAGTTGGCTATCTGCACGAAATCCCTCAAGATTTTTGAAGGCTTTGATGAATGTATTCTGGAGCACATCGTCCGCGTCATCGTGTTCAATGACGATCCTGCGGATGTGCCAATACAGCCGCTCCTGATACTTGTTTACGAGCTGACTGAAAGCCCAATTACGAGACGAAGGATCTCGGAACTGTTCAAGCAATTTCCTGTCCGATTCGTCCGTCATGTGCGAGTTTTACTTCCTCGCGATGGCTTTCAATGCAGCTTCAACAATGCTTTCTGTGCTCAATCCGTATTTTTCCAACAGTTGTTCTGGTGTTCCACTTTCTCCAAAGCTGTCGTTCACTGCCACCATTTCCATTGGTGCTGGATTGTGCAAAGCAAGCGTTTGTGCAACACTATCGCCAAGGCCACCATTACGTTGGTGTTCTTCGGCAGTCACCGCGCAACCTGTTTTGTTAACGGAAGCTAAGATGGCATCCACGTCCAAAGGTTTAATTGTGTGGATGTTGATTATTTCGGCACTCACGCCTTTATCGGCCAAAATGGCCTGCGCCTCAATGGCCTTCCATACCAAATGACCTGTAGCGAAGATGCTTACATCAGAACCATCTGCTATTTTCCAAGCTTTTCCAATTTCAAATTTTACGTTTTCTGGAGTGAAATTCGGAACTTTTGGTCGGCCAAAACGGAGGTAAACTGGGCCTTCATAATCGGCAATTGCAAGCGTTGCTGCTTTGGTTTGATTGTAATCGCAAGGATTGATGACGGTCATTCCAGGCAACATTTTCATCAGCCCAATATCTTCCAATATCTGATGCGTTGCGCCATCTTCTCCCAAAGTAAGACCAGCGTGAGAAGCACAGATCTTTACGTTTTTGCCAGAGTAAGCAACTGACTGCCGAATCTGATCGTACACACGGCCAGTACTGAAATTGGCAAAGGTGCCGGTGAACGGAATCTTTCCACCAATGGTCAATCCTGCCGCAATTCCGATCATGTTCGCTTCTGCAATTCCAACTTGGAAAAAACGGTCAGGAAACGCATCCTGAAAGGCATTCATTTTGAGTGACCCGATAAGGTCAGCGCAAAGCGCTACCACGTTCTCATTCTTCTGTCCCAACTCGAACAGTCCGTCTCCAAATCCAGAGCGCGTATCGCGGTCTTCAGTTAGTTTTTCTATTACCATGTTATCGTAGTTCTACAAGTTGAGATTTGCCAGAGAAAATTGTGAAATCCTGTTCAGTCGTATAAAAAGCGCGCTTTGATCCTGTTGGTCTGAAAACCACTTTATAGCTTCCCGGCTGTAACGGAATGCTTTCTGTAGTTAATTCAGGATCAAGCGAATAAAGCCAGGTTAGACCCGTACCTTCTTTCAAAAACACATCGCCTACGCCTTTCGTTTTTCGCATGATGTGCGCCATTCCAGGTTGAGGAATTTCTACGGTTGTTGTGTGGCTTTGTCCCACATTCACACCCGGAACGTACATTCTTGGAAGTGTGAGTATTTCCAGATCATAAGTTCCAACCAAGTAGCGTTGCTTGTCATCAATGCGCTGAATATTCAAGGTATTCATGTCATCTTTTTGCCGCACAATGGCCTGTAGATTCTCATAATCGTGCTTGCCTTGTACTTTAACGACCAGATCTCCTTGTGGAGCATCCAATGCAATGACGTTATGAATGCCAGGAATCAACTCAATACTGTCTTTGGTAACAGAAGGAATTGTGTGAACTTTCATACGATATGAAGCAAGCGGATCGATACTCAAAGTATCTGGAACTCCTCTGTGGTTCATTGTGTGAATAAGGTTGTAGATCATTTTGCCCGAATGCAGATCGTAGAACGTCATGTTCAAATCCGTTTCTGTTGGTTCTCCGTTCGAATCAAGTAGGTTTACTTGTACCGATGTTGGGTTCAACGCCTGCGAGATAACCACGTTCAGAATGTCTTTGAACGAGCGTTCGTTCTGTGCATTAAAGTAATTGCCGATGCACTTGAATCGATCAACGAGTTCAAGGTCAAGCCCAATACCGATCACGAATGGTTTCAGCACAATACCTTTGGATTGGAGTGCCAATGATACAGCGCATGGGTCGCCAGCACATTCCTCAATGCCATCAGTGATCAAAATGATCATGTTGCGGCAGTTGCTACATGGCGGGAAATCCTTGGCAGATTGTTCTAAACTGTACGCAATTGGCGTGGTGCCTTTCGGCTGAATTCTTTCTAAGGCTTTTTTGATCTCCCAAGCACCTCCACCATTGAACGGCACTTCCAATTTTGTGTCCTTACAATCGCGCTGGGTGCTTGAAATGAATGGACTTTGATGTCCATAAGCACGAAGCGCAAGCTCCAGATTATCAACATTTTTCAAGCTGTCCAACAGCTCGTTCAGAAGTTGCTTGGCAATGTCAATTTTCATCCCACTTTCCCAATGGCCAAACATGCTTTGGGAACCATCAAAAACAAATAAAATTCGGTTGAGTGGCTTCTCTTTTTCCTGCGCAAGCGAATTGGAGCTAGCTATGAGTAGCAACCCAAGACCTAACATCAGAACAGAAATATGTTTCCTCAAAAGGAACACGGATTTAATGAAAAGTTAGAAATGAAGAATTAATAATTACCGTTTCAAAATTAGCTTTTGAAGCACGACCACTCCATACTTACGCCTTACACCTCCCTTTCAATAATCTCCCAGTGTTTCTTCCAGTTGAGCCAGCGCCACTTCCAGTTGGGCATCATTTGGTGCTACTCCGTGCCACTTGTGCGTTCCCATCATGTAATCAACTCCCATACCCATTTCAGTTTTCATGAGATTGATAACCGGAACTCCTTTGCCAGTAGCTGCGTTACATTCAGCCATTGTTTTAAGCAGATCGTCCATGTTGTTTCCATCGCAAGAGAAAACCTTCCAGCCAAATGCTTCGAATTTCGCTTTCAAACTTCCCATGTTCAAGACATGATCCGTGCTGCCATCGATCTGCTTTCCATTAACGTCAACCGTAGCAATGATATTGTCAACCTTTTTGGCTGAAGCGTACATCAGCGCTTCCCAAATTTGACCTTCTTGCAATTCGCCATCTCCATGAAGCGTGTAAACCAACTTGGATTCGCCATTGAGTTTCTTGGCATGTGCAGCACCGATTGCCACAGAAAGTCCTTGACCCAACGAGCCGGACGACATTCGTATACCTGGCAAACCTTCGTGTGTGGTTGGATGACCTTGAAGACGCGTGTTCAGAAAACGAAATGTGGAAAGTTCTTTCACAGGGAAATATCCGTAGCGCGCTAAAACGCTGTACCAAACTGGTGAAATATGACCGTTTGAAAGGAAGAATAGGTCTTCGCCCGTTCCATCCATTTCAAAATTGGATGGATTCGGCTTCATGATCTCGTAATACAGCGACACGAAGAATTCAACGCAACCCAACGAACCTCCAGGATGACCAGAGGCCGGAGCATGAACCATTCTGACAATATCTCTTCGTGTTTGAGAACAAATACGATTCAGTTCTTCAGTAGATGGCATGGGGCTTCAGATTGGTTCGGTTCAAAAGTAGCCGAAGCCACAGGGCAGGCAAAGCAACGTTGATAACTTTTGAAAATCGGAATCAGTCTATTTTTGATGATTGAACGGTGTATGAAGGTATTCAAGACTGCATTTCATATGCTCATATTCGAGCATTTTTCTGCCCAGCCTAATTCAACATCCGTTGTTGAAACTTTGACCTTTTCCGCCCAAACCGATCCATTTCTTACTGCTACTTTTCATCATGCAACTATCCACCCTCGACTGGTCCATCATCGCGGCCTTCTTCTTCGTTTCGCTCGTAATTGGAATTCTTGTTTCGCGCAAAGCGGGTTCCAGTTCGGCTGAGTTTTTCCTATCGGGAAGAAATATGCCTTGGTGGCTTTTGGGCGTTTCGATGGTGGCAACCACATTTTCTGCCGATACACCCAACCTTGTAACTGATATTGTCCGAAAGAACGGTGTATCGGGCAACTGGGTCTGGTGGGCATTTCTTCTTACTGGAATGCTGACGGTTTTTGTTTATTCCAAACTCTGGCGCAGGTCGGGTGTGCTCACCGATCTGGAATTCTACGAAATACGCTATGGCGGAAAAAGCGCAGCGTTCCTTCGTGGTTTCCGAGCCATTTATCTAGGTGTGTTTTTCAACGTGATGATCATGGCCACGGTGTGTTTAGCGGCAATTAAAATTGGCGGGGTCATGCTTGGTCTTACGCCAGCACAGACCTTGCTTATTGCCAGTGTTGTTACTGTTGCATATAGCTCGATGGGTGGTTTGCGTGGTGTTCTCATCACCGATTTCTTTCAGTTTATTTTGGCCATGATCGGCACTATTTGGGCAGCAGTGGTTTTGCTTGACCTACCGCAAGTTGGCGGATTGGACGCGCTACTAGCACACGAAGAAGTGGCTTCGCTCACGAACTTCCTACCCGATTTTTCAGACACAGAAAGTCTTATTCCGCTACTGATCATTCCCCTTGCGGTGCAATGGTGGAGCGTGTGGTATCCTGGTTCTGAGCCTGGTGGCGGTGGCTATATCGCGCAGCGTATGTTGGCCGCAAAAGACGAACAGAATGCGATGGGCGCCACGCTATTTTTCAATATGGCGCATTATGCTTTGCGACCTTGGCCGTGGATCATCATTGCGCTTTGTTCTGTGGTGGTTTTTCCAACCTTGGATAGCATTCAAAACGCATTTCCCAACATCGATGCAAACATTATCAATGATGACCTTGCTTATCCTGCCATGCTAACGTTGCTGCCTGCCGGATTACTTGGCTTGGTGATCGCCTCGTTGGTTGCAGCTTTTATGAGTACCATTTCCACACATCTCAATTGGGGAAGTTCGTATGTGGTCAACGATTTTTATCAGCGCTTTGTAAAGCCAGAGGCTTCGCAAAAAGAACTTGTGATGGTAGGTAGAATTTCTACTGTACTGCTGATGGTTTTTGCTGCGCTGATGGCGCTGTTGCTGACCAATGCCTTGCAGGCCTTCAATATTCTGATGCAGATCGGTGCTGGAACAGGTTTGATCTTCATTCTCCGTTGGTTCTGGTGGCGCATCAATGCTTGGACAGAAATTAGTGGAATGGTCATTTCATTCATCGTGGCGATTGTACTCGAAATAATTGCTCCTGAACTCGTACCAGCGAATTTCAAATTGGTTGTAGGTGTAGGCATCACCACCGTTGGTTGGCTTGCCGTTACTTTTCTAACGCAACCCGAAACGGACGAAACGCTTCGTGCATTCTGTGTCCATGTCAATCCAACAGTTGGATGGAAAAATTTCCGATCTTCTCAAGCAGTAGTCACGGGAAATCTTCCTCTACAGATTTTCGGGATGTTCCTTGGTTGTGTGGTGGTTTACACCGCGCTTTTCGCCACGGGTTCGTTCATTTATGGCAACACAATCGCTGGTTTTTCCTTAGGTCTTTCCTCGGCCCTTTGCCTTGCGCTATTGGCTAAATTGTGGAAGAAGTTCTGACGAGCTTTTTATTTCCTATCAGAAGTATCACGGCACGACTAAACCGTTATTCTCCAGGATGGTAGGTTCGTTCTGCCATCTTCTCGACTGACGCTCTATACAATGGCATGGATTTGTATTCATGATTGGTGAACAGTTCCATCTGATCAGTATAGTGTTTGCTTTCTGGATGACTTGAAGCACCATAAGCGTTGACTGTTTTCACTTCTGCTTTTCCGTTTACGAAACGCACTTCTTGAATGTAGCCATCACCACCAGTTACCTTGTAAATCCCATTCTTCTTATCATATAATTTGGTGTCCGTAGCACGAGGCACTTCGCGAAGTCCGTGTGCCGGAAAACTCTTGTTTCCGCGCACCAAACGCTGAAGTTCGCCAAGCGGCACATCGATGGTTCCGTGCGTTTTTATTAGAAATTTCTTGGCTTTTCGAATGGCTTCCACAGCCATTTCTTCTGAAACGTGTTCTTTCCGAATCATCAGCAGCGCAAACGGGCCATCGAGTTCATGCATCAAGTTGTCGTGCACCACCATGGCCAATCCAGCATGCACATCTGTAATGTCATCTCCTTTCCAATTCCACGCTTTTAGCGAACGGATGGCATCAGCAATGTCTGGATACTTTGCCTCGTCAAGGGCATACATTTCCGCAAAGTGCGTGCTGTAACTTCCATCGGGATGATAAGCTGCATCATACTTGATCTTAGTAAGATCGTACTCGGTGTATTTGGCATCGCCATGTTGTTCGAACAAATAGCCGAATCGCTCGCCACGATTATACTCGAAGGTCTGCACCCCAGGAAACATTTGATCCCAATTGCAACTCTCACCAGTGCAATGCAGCGGAGTATTATTTGCATTGTATACGTATCCGCAATCCGGATTCGTTGCATTTGGAATCTTATCAAAGTCAAGCAGCTTGGTCCATTTGTACGCAGGATTATCTGATGTAATCGGAGGTGACCAATTCAGCTTCGGGTCTCGGTCTGGAACCTGACCACCAGAGTGCATCATGATGTTTCCTTCTGCATCTGCGTAAATGATATTGAAAAGTGGAATCGACTGCTTTTCTATGGCCGTTTTGAACTCATCGAAGTTTTGCGCCTTGTTCATTTCGTACCACTGTTGCCCAGCAGCTATGTGCATATATCCAGGAAAACGGAAGGCAAACGTGCCGTGCTTCGTTTCCCAAACAGGTCCGTAAGTACTGTATTTCACTTTTTTGGAAACGGGAATCACCATTCCGATCACTTTCACCTTCAGTTGTACTTTATCGTGTCTGAAGTTGACCCATTTACCATCGTATCGATATTGATCCTTGTTTTCTGGATTGATCTGCAGTTTGTACACATCGCCAAACTGATGGTAATTGGTTGTGTGCGCCCATCCCAATTTTGGGTTCGAGCCCACAAAAATGGTGGAGCCTCCAGCAAATGTTCCGCCAACCATATTCCAACCTTCTTCGCTTACCATGTGTGCTTCGTACCAGGCAAATCTTCCTTCAATGGGCTGATGCGAGTTGACGAGCAGATATCCGTTCCCATCATCCATGTGTTTTGCATCTATTGCAAAAGCGTTGGAACCCGTGCCGAAGAATTCGTTCGAACCAAAAAATTCCTCAATACGATTCTCGTTTATCGCCTTTAGTGCCATGCCAGTTCCTGCCATCAGCGCCACGCTTAATGTTGAACTTTTTGTCAGGTCTTTGGCTGTTACCGGAAATGCCTTTTTTAACAGAACTTCTTTAGGATGTGCCGTTGCATAGTCGTTCAATCCTTGCGCGTAACCTTCGAGCACAGCACGGAAAGCAGGCGACAGGTCTCTTTCAAATGTGGCATCCACCAACGAATCTACCCGTAGCAATTGCAAGCCAAAATCGAACAGCACTCCGTCTTTGCCTTTAAAACTGCCCAACAGTCCTTTTCCGGCCATTACTGCTTCCTGAATGTCTGCAAAGTTGTCTTCAGAATGCGCGTAGGCCAATCCGTAAGCGGCATCTGCATCGGTCTTGCCATAAATGTGCGGAACACCAAAGGTGTCTCTGATAATGGTAACATCTTTGGGGTTGATGGTCTGAGAAAATACAGGGAGCCAACCAATGAAGGAAAGGCAAAGAAGAATTCTGATCAACATAGAATAAGGGGTTGTTTAATGATGCGTGAAAATAAGTCCTTGATCTCTACGACCAACAGATTGCTGAATGAACTTAGAATCTTAACGCTAGGTTAATGAGATAACCGCGAAATGCTACTAAGCTACAAACTTGTAGCCTACGCTCCGAACCGAGAGAAAGTGCTTCGGATATTTCGGGTCTGCCTCAAAGTACTTTCGGAAGGCGAGGATATAATTATCGATGGTGCGCGTGGATGGAAACGCATCATAACCCCAAACAGTTTCTAAGATCGTCTCGCGAGAAAGCACCTCGTTTCTGCGTTCAACAAAAAGACGAAGGAGTTTCATTTCACGTTTCGAGAGCGGATGATCGTTCCCGTCTTTATCCGTAATGGTATAAGAACCGAAATCGATGCTGCAGCTCCCAAATTGGAAGGAACTGACCGAACGGTCCAGATCATTTCCACCGCGTTTCAGCAATGCTTGAACACGCAACAGGAACTCATCCAGATTGAAGGGTTTTGTGAGGTAGTCATCGCCACCGATCTTGAGGCCGAATACGCGATCTTCCACCGAACTTTTTGCCGTTAAGAAGAGTATCGGAACCTTCGTGTTTTCCAGCCTGATGGTCTGACAAATAGTGAATCCGTCCACTTCGGGCAACATCACGTCCAAAATCACCAGATCAAATCGTTTTCGGGCAAACTCTTCCAATGCAATCTTGCCGTTGGAAACAGCCGATACTTCGTAGCCCTCCAACTCCAAGTTCAGCTTGATGATGTCTTGGAGGCTTTCTTCGTCCTCTACCAGAAGAATGCGTTTGTTCATGCTCATCTTGTCCGCTAAAATTAACGGTAATTTTAACCGCAGAATGAGCCAACGCCTTTTCGGAAGTTCTTTACCTGTTTTAGGGTACGCTTGCTTTTTGGCTGCCCTATTTCTATTTGTTCAAGGTTACCAGTTCAATACGGCAGACCAAGCGGAACATTTGCCGCAGGTTTACCAAATGCTCGACTCGGAACTTTATCCGCACGATTATTTTGTGAACGCAAGCAATTCCATTTTCACCATACGCATCTATTACGAGAAACTTGTCTTGCATGTAGCGCAGACAATCGGTTTAGAATGGGGACTTTTCATTCTCAATTTCTGTTTTGTTGCCTTAATGGCTTACTCGTTTTCTTGTATTGCCGAGGCGTTTTTTAACGACCGATGGGCCATGATTTTGGCTCCGTTACTTGCCTTGTTAGTGTTTTACAACTTCACGGTTGGTGGCAACCATGTGATGTACGCAAGCTTCATTTCAAGCACCATTGCAAAAGGAGTATCGAGTTTTGCTATGCTGCAATTTCTTCGGCATAAACGGGTTTTTGCAGGATTGCTACTCGGATTGGCCTCGCTGTTTCAGCCATTGGTGGGTTTGCAGGTTTTTCTTCTCCTCTCTGGATATGAGCTTTTCGTTTGTCGAAATGTGAGAAATGTGCTGAACTTGAGTTTGCCTTACTTGGCCTTGGCGCTGACAATCCTTATTCCTGCCGTTCAACACCAATTACTGGGCGAAGAAGGATTTGACAAAGAACTTTACTACGAAATCCTCTATCGTTTCCGCAACTATCATCACTTTCTGCCTTCGCTTTTCCCAGTAACGCATTACATCAAGTTTGTAGGATTGCTGGTGCTTGGACTCGTCAGCTACGTAATTGCAAGACCTAAAGACCGTGGCCTTTACGTGTCTTTCGTAGGGCTTGCGGTGCTCGGCATGTTCGTCTATTGGGTTGGTTTGGAATTGATTGGAATACACGCTTTTGGAAAGACGCAATGGTTTAAGACAACCGTTTGGATCGGGGCATTCAACGCCATTATGGTAGCAGGCTTGCTCGGACAATTGCTTTCGGGATTTTTTCCCTTTCATAAAGTGAGGAACTACGTTTTACCTTTTTCGGTTGTCCTATTTACGGTGTTGATAGTGGCAATCACAAACTCAAAATACCTGCCCGAGAAATTTCAGCATAAGTATGTGGTCGGAAATCGGGTTCAAACGGATCTTGAAAAGATGCACTTGTGGATAGCTGACAATACAGCAAAGGATGTTACTGTTCTGGTTTCGCCAGTTGATGATAGTTTCTCGTGCGAAGCCAAACGAAGCATGCCTATTCATTTCAGGGCCATTATTCACGAGCCGTTTTTCATGCTGCCTTGGTATGAAGATTTCAAAGAGATCTACGGAGTTTCTTTGGATAATATCGAAGGAATTGATGCCCGCGAAAATGCGATCAAGCGCTATGAGAATAGAAATTATCGCGGCACAAGTAAGCACATCGACCTGAGGTTGGACAACCTCGAAACCTGCCAATTCAGCTCAGAATTGGGTCCAATTATACATCAGCAAGGAAGCTTGGTTCTTACCGAATTCCAAGCACTTTAGCAAAGGCAACTACGGTTATTTACGTAGGCGATTACGGTCAAACTCGTAATCGCACGTTCTCATGCATTCTCAAATTTGCAGCTCAAACTAAAAATCTAACCCTAAATAAACCAACATGAGCGCACTAAGTAGCACTTTAAAATGGGGACGATTCCTTGTCTTGGCAGGAGCCGTTTCTTTTTCAATTACGTCTTGTAATACAGATGAAACACCCGAAACACCGACTGACCCAGCAAGCAACCCGCCAACTCCTACTTTCGGAGTAGGATACGGCACGCTAGCCGCTATAAAAACCGTTACCACATTCGATCCTGGATTTGGTGTGCCAATTCAGGAGATCGTGCTTGGTTTGGGTTCGGCAGGCTTTACCAATGCGTTGGATTACAGTAATCTGATCGATGCTGGAACCATTACGCTGGAAGGCGAAACTTTGACGCGGGCAGAAAACAATGCTTACTACAACTCTCCCACGCAGACAAACCCAACAGGAATTGATTTCAGCGGAAATCCAAGCTGGGAAGTAGGCGGTTCTTCCGGTGTACCGGCATTCTCGCACACGACCAATATCGGTTTTCCAACGCTTGGTGCGATCACTAGCGCAACCACCATTCCCGGAACAGGAGATTACGTGCTCACGGTTGCCAATATTTCTGGTGCCGATTCGGTCTTCTTCATGCTTGGTGGAATTTCTCATACCGAACCTGGAAACTCAACCTCCAGCACCTTCACGGAAGCAGAGATCAATACCATGGGAACAGGTGCAAGCTTCATGCAAGTGGCTCCTTACAGATGGGAGATGGCCACAAAATCGGGCAAGGATTTCTATTTCGTAACTGAAACAGTAAAAACACAATCTATTACTATCGAATAATTGATTGGAACAATGTGGGTGAGGTCGGCTTCTTCGGAGGTCGGCCTCTTTTTTTTGCAGAAACCATTAAGTTACATTCAAATTTTATAAACCGTGTTTTAAGTAATAGGGTTTAATTTGTCCTCAAATGAAAACGGAGGAGCTCTTCATCAGGAACATGGTCAGCAGTCGTTGCATTCTAGCCGTTAGGCAAATGTTGCGTTCGTTGGATATGGAAGAAGTGGAACGTATTTCGCTTGGCCGTGCAGTGGTAGGTTACGAAGATGAAAGACAATTGGCACAGTTCATCGATGCACTTCCATCCATTGGATTTCTATTGGTGGAAGACGATGGACAGAAACAACTGGAGATGATAAAAGCTGCTTCAATCGAGCTGTTCTATCATGGAAATAATGCCAATTCGCTTATCCGTAATTCAGATCACTTGAGCGAACGCACTGGAATGCCTTATCATCAACTTAGTCGCATTTTTTCTGAACAGACCGGCACAACGCTCGAGAAGTACATCATTCTACTTAAGATTGAGCGGGTAAAGGAACTCTTGAGTTACAAAGATTTAACGCTCAGTGAAATATCCTATCAAATGGGATACAGTAGTGTTCAGTATCTGAGTAATCAATTCAAGCAGGTTACCGATGTAACGCCTAAACAGTTCAAGGATGGACAAGGTGGTCAGCGTATTCCGCTGGACAAGCTCATTTAAAGGATTAACCTCAATCATCTGCTTGTGTGAATCTTACACAACCAAGTTATAAAACTGTAATTCCCGTCCGATTTCAAGTCTGTTACTTTGACCTAATACAATCGGACAACTAAAAATCAGAAGTCATGATAAGCCTAAAGAAAAACATTGCAATCAGCGAGTCAGGGTTCGTTTTCAACCCTACCACTGGCGATTCGTTCTCCCTTAATTCTGTCGGAACCGACATTCTCAAATTGTTGAAAGACGGTAAGGGCGAAAAAGAGGTGAAAACTACCGTTATCGACAGGTATGACGTGGACGAAGAAACCTTTGACAAGGATTATTACGACTTCCTGAAAATGTTGGGCCAATACAAACTTCTTGACGCATCGTAATCATGAAAAAGCAACTGACCATAGCCGTTACGGGGCTGAACAACATCGATAGTCCAGGACCGGGAATTCCCGTGATCAGGGCCTTGCGCGACAGCGAAGAATTCGAGGTTCGGATTATTGGTCTGAGCTACGAAACCCTTGAACCGGGCATTTACATGCACGAAATGGTGGATCATGTTTATCAGATTCCATTTCCGAAATCTGGAACAGAAGTGATCTTCGGACGAATCGCTTACATCAACTCATTAGAGAATATTGATGTGCTGATTCCAAACTTCGATGCAGAACTGTTCAACTTCATCAAGTTGTCAGATCGGATGGAAAGCGAATTGGGAATCAAAACCTTCCTTCCAACCTTAGAGCAATTTGAGGCGCGCCATAAGGTGAATCTCGAAGAGTTCGGAGAGAAGCATGGCATGCTTGTTCCGAAAAGCAAAATGATCTTTTCCACCGCGGAAATTCCAAAGTTGGCACAGGATTTTACCTATCCGATTGTAGTGAAAGGTCAGTTTTACGATGCCCATATTGCCTACAATCAAGAACAGGTGGCCACGTATTTCAACAAGATAGCTGCCAAGTGGGGACTGCCGATTGTCATTCAACAGTTCGTTTATGGAACAGAAGTGAACATCATTGCTCTTGGCGATGGCGAAGGCAATATGATAGGCGCGGTGCCCATGCGCAAGCAATACATTACTGACAAAGGCAAAGCTTGGGCAGGAGTGAGTTTGGATGATGAAGGCTTACTATCCGAAGCTAAATCGATGATAGCAAGTTCAAAATGGCGAGGCGGAATGGAGCTCGAGTACATCAAAACCAGCGATGATGAATATTACCTGCTCGAGATCAATCCACGATTCCCAGCATGGGTTTACCTCGCAAATGGTTGCGGTCAGAACCTTCCCGAAGCATTGGTAAAAATGTCATTAGGAGAAAAGGTGAAACCGTATGACAGTTACGAAGTCGGAAAAATGTTCATCCGCTATTCGTGGGACATGATCGTAGACATGAAGGAGTTCGAGGAGATTTCTACAACTGGAGAGCTTGGACCAAAGAAGCGAAAGGCTTCTTAGAGTAACGAGTTGCGAGTTTCGAGTCACGAGAATTAACCGAAGAAAGATGAAAGATTTCAAGAAATTGATTGTTTGGCAAAGGTCAATGGATGTTGTGGATAAGGTTTTCGACCTGATTGAAAATATGACGCGAGCAGAACAATGGATTCTGTCAAACCAGGTCGGTCGTTGTTCCGTCTCCATTCCATCAAATATTGCGGAAGGTGCTGGAAGAAAGACAAGTAAGGATTTTGCCCACTTTTTAGACATTGCCTTAGGTTCAAGTTTTGAATTGGAAACGCAACTGCTTATTTGTCAAAGAAGAAAATCGCTCGCCCAAACAGACCTGAACGGAATGATACAGGAAGTATTGGAAATACAGAAAATGATAATTGGACTGCAAAAAGCAGTTCGCGCAAAACAAGATTAAACGCATTCTCGCAACTGGAAACTCGCAACTAGAAACTCAGAAAACATGGAAAAGCAGCGCTATGAAAGGCCAATAATCAGAAGGCTGAATACTGGAGTGATGAACAAGTTCGGTACTAAGACGGAGTACGAACCAGTAACGCATATCGATGATTGTGCCGTGAAAGATCTGATGGCAGAGTACGGTTCTCCGTTGTTTGTAATCTCACAGAAAACGATTCACGAAACGTACCAAGCGGCAAATCGTGCTTTCAATACACGCTATCCAAAGGTTCAATTTGCCTGGAGCTACAAGACCAACTACATCAATGCGGTTTGCAACGTTTACCACAAGTTGGGTTCGTGGGCAGAAGTAGTTTCTGGATTTGAATACCTGAAAGCGCTGAAGAATGGAGTTCCTGGTTCGAAGATCATCTTCAACGGACCAGACAAAACTGTTGAAGAGTTGAAGTTGGCAATTGAGAATAAATCACTCATTCACATCGATCACTTGGATGAGCTTTACACGCTCACAGAAATGTGCGAGGAGACAGGAATTCGTCCCAAAGTGGCCATACGTGTAAACATGGACACAGGAATCTACCCAATGTGGGACCGATTCGGTTTCAATTATGAGAACGGACAAGCTTGGGACGCTATCAATAAGATAGTTCTTAGCGATAGAATGGATCTGGTAGGATTGCATGCACATATCGGAACGTTTATGCTTACTGCCAATGCTTACGGGGTTGCTGCCAGAAAACTCTCTGAATTGGCCTTGAGCATTCAGAAAAAATACGATAAGAAGATCCAGTACATAGATATGGGCGGAGGTTTTGCCTCTACCAATACGCTGAAGGGTTCTTTTCTTTCAGGAACAGATACATCACCAAGCTTTGATGATTATGCTGAGGCGATTTCAACCGCCATCATGAATGCTGGTTTTGTGGAGGACGAATTGCCATTGTTGATTCTGGAAACAGGTCGGGCAATGATTGATGAAGCTGGTTCTTTGCTTGGTTCGGTTATTTCAAATAAGCGATTGAGCGATGGACGAAAAGCCACGATCATGGACTTTGGCGTAAATATTCTGTTCACTTCGTTCTGGTATGACCACAAGATCAGTCCTGCGCAGGAGTTCAGCCATCATACCGAAGATTCGGTTATGTACGGCCCGCTGTGTATGAACATTGACGTGGTGCGCGAGAATGTGACGCTTCCGCCATTGAAACGAGGCGACCATGTGGTTGTGCATACCGTAGGTGCTTACAACATGACCCAATGGATGCAATTTATTGCATTGCGTCCAGCAGTTGTGATGATTGACCTTGACGGCAAACCGCACATTATCCGAAAGCGCGAAACGCTCGACAATATCGATCAGCAGGAGCAAATGCCTGCGTACCTGAAAGAGTTTAAATTATGAATGAGCTACGAGTTGCGAGTTTCCAGTTGCGAGATGTCAATCCCCCGTCCCAAAAGTTCTGCAAGCTCCACTTTTGCGTCACCCCCTTTGAAACGGGGACTGAACTCCATCCTCCTTTTAAAGGAGGTGCCGAGGAACGAGGCGGAGGATTTTCATCAGATATTCAATTAGTTGATTTCTAAACTTGAGAGATTCTAATAGATACACTTGGAAATTGATCTGGGAGGGACTGTTGCACAGTTACTCCCAGATTTTTTTCAGCCTCGATAAGGTATTTGCCGTTGTTCTACTCTTATGCTCGTTCATTGATCCTTATGTAGGCATAAGCGCCATTATTGCTGGCGTAATCGCTATTCTGACTGCATATTTCTTGGGCTTTGATCACAAGAACATTCGCGAAGGAATGTACAGTTTCAACAGCGTCATGGTTGGAATGGTGATGGCCGTGTATTTCGACATGAATGTGCCGTTCATGCTCTTGCTCGTGCTGATGTCCGTGTTCACGCTCTTTTTCACATTGGCTATCAATGCACAACTGAAGGTCTACGGATTGCCGATAATGAGCATTCCGTTCCTTTTCGGTGTTTGGACAATCCATTTGGTAGGTCGCGAATTTGCTGGATTGCATCTTACCGAACGCGGCATTTACACCATCAACGAGTTGTGGTCGTACGGAGGCGAAACGCTGGTCAACTTCTATGATATGATGGAGAATCTGCCAATTCCAGACATTATAGATGTGTACCTCCGATCGCTGGGCGCCATCTTCTTTCAGTTTAACATCTTGGCCGGATTGGTGATCATGGTCGGCCTCATTCGCTTTTCGCGCATCGCATTTCTGCTATCGCTGGTCGGTTTTTTTAGCGGCTACCTGTTCTTCGGTTTCATGCAAGGGCAGTTCTCGCATTTGCACTACAGTTACATTGGGTTCAACTTCATTCTGTCGGCCATTGCTTTGGGCGGATTTTTCATCATTCCATCGCGCGGATCGTTTTTGCTTGTGGCATTGGCATCTCCTATCATCGCCATTCTGATTGCTGCCATCGGCAATCTTTTCACCGTGGTTCAACTCCCGATTTATTCACTTCCATATAACGTACTTGTACTTATTACATTATATGTTCTGAAGTTGAGGTTGGCTCCGCGAGGTCTGACTCCCATCGTGGAACAGTCCTATTCTCCAGAAGTAAATCTGTACCGATTCCTCAATCAGAAAGAGCGTTATGCCAACGATACCTACTTCCATATTTACCTTCCTTTTTATGGCGAATGGACCATTTCGCAAGGACATGATGGCGATATAACGCATAAGGGAGAATGGAAAGAAGCCTTTGATTTTGTTGTGGAAGATGAGCAGCACAAAACCTATAAGGATTCGGGAACGAGACTGGAGGATTTTTACGGTTACGGTCGTCCGGTGATGGCGCCACAGGCGGGTTGGGTGGTTTCGGTTGAGAACGATGTGGACGATAACCAGATCGGTGAAGTGAACCTAAAGCAGAATTGGGGAAACACGGTTGTTATTCAGCACGGAGAAGGTTTATACACCAAACTCAGCCACTTGAAGCACGGAAGTGTGAAAGTGGAAGTTGGAGAGCATATCAAGAAAGGACAAGTGTTGGCCGCATTAGGAAATTCTGGCCGTTCGCCAGAACCGCATATTCATTTCCAAATGCAGACCACGCCATACATCGGTAGCAAGACCTTGAAATACCCGCTTGCTTACTACATGGAGAAAACGGCTGATGGTCAACGGTTTCATTCATACGATTATCCGAAAGAAGGACAGATCATTTCCAATGTGAAAGTGAATCCGCTGCTTAAAAAGGCATTTGCCTTCATTCCAGGAATGCATATTCATCTCGAATCGGAAGGCGAAAAGTTTGAGTGGGAAGTGTTTACGGATGCTTACAACTATACTTATATCTATTGCCATCAAACGGAGGCGGTTGCTTATTTCGTGAACAACGAGACGCTGTTCTATTTTACCAAATACATCGGCAATCACGCTTCACCGCTGTTCCAATTCTATACTGGACTCTATAAAGTGATGCTCGGATTTTATCAGGATCTGAAGATCACAGACCATTTTCCTGTAGATGCCATCTATTCGGGAGTTCTGAAAGGAATGCTCGATCTGGTTTCGCCATTTTATCCTGTTGTAAAAGCAGATTACGAATTGAGCTATTCAGAAATGGATGATGCCATCGAGCCTGAATGGGCCAAGCTCAATTCCGAGCTTTCCGTGAAAGCATTAGGAGGTACAAGACTTAAGAAAAACTTTCACATCGAGTTCTCTCACGTAGGTATTTCCAAGTTCGCTATATCTCAGAACGGTAAAGAAAAAGTGTACTCATGCGAAGTGCGGTAGTCACCTTATTATTTGTGCTTTTTGCATTGCTTGGCCATTCTCAGGAATGGTCGGATAAGGCGCAGTATGATGCCTACATGAAAGGCGATTGGCAGCAGGTGATTGAGCTAGGAAAACTGGCCAGAAAAGCAGGAGCCGATTACTACTATATCCGCGTTCGGAATGGTTATGCCAACTATCAATTGGGTAGGTTTCATCAGGCCGAAAAGGAATTTGAAAAAGCGCTGGAGTTCAATAGTGGCGATGTCTTTTCCAAGCGCTACAGCTACTGGTCTTCTTATTATGCAGGCAATGTTTCCACCGCTTTGGTCAAAAGCGGTCAGATGTCGCCACCGGAGCAAGACACGATTCAAGTAATTAAACCGAAATTCTTCACGGCCATTTCTGCGTTGGGAGGTTACCGCGTGTCCACTTCGCAGAATTTTGTAGGCAACATGCCGTATGTTTCTGCTTACCTCGACCATCAGATCGGGAAGCGAATTACGCTCCATCATGGTGTCAGTTATCTCAACCAAACACGCACTTCTTTTATCAATAGATTGAACTCAACCGTTTGGCAGGTCGGGTATTTGGCCACGGTGGGAATTCAAGTCGCGAAACACACCACCATCGCGCCTTCGTTCGTTATGCAATACTGGCAAACAGATGGCTTTAAGGTTTACGACCTGAGTGCAACCTTAGCGGTCCGTCAGCAATTCGGAAACATGAATACCACACTTATCGGTGGCTATTTCCAAGATACGGACACGACTAAATACATGGTTGGTGGTTCTTTTACCTGGTATCCGCTGCACAACTTGAAATTGTATTCCATCACATCTGGTGGTTACAATTTTGGCGGTGCGGCCCCAAATCCATTCGTGAAGCAAACCATTGGCGGACAGTTGTTCAAAAAAGTTTGGTTGAGTTCATCCTTCAACTGGAATCATCAGGTATTGGTATTTGAAGATATCGGCCTTGATTTTGCCAATAATAGTGTTGACAGATTGAATTGGAAATGGTCACTGAGCCCCGTTTTCTATCCTCTTCCTAAACTTGCGCTTTCTCTGACGTATTCTATCGAATCCCGTCAATATTACCGCTTGGGCGAATTGGGCATTGCCAACATTTCCGATCCGTACAATTTCCACTCATTCTATGTAGGTTTGAACTATAATTTCTGAACATGAAAAACATCGTTTTATTCGCAGTTTGCATCGGTATTTCCTTTGGTAGCTTGGCTCAATCAACTGATCTGCAGGTTGCTTTTAAGAAGAGCTACGCCAACGAGACCAAAAGCGATTTCACAGCTGCTATCAAAGACCTGAAAGCAGTGTATTCCGAAACCTCATACGAAACCAATTTGCGTTTGGGCTGGCTGCATTATTCGGCCGGACTCTTCACCGAATCCATGGCCTATTACACCAAAGCCATCGACCTGATGCCTGCTTCTGTTGAAGCCAAATTCGGCTACGTTTACCCAGCTGCAGCGGTCGGAAATTGGGATCAGGTTAAAAACCAGTATGAGAGCATTCTTCGCATTGATGCCAAGAATTCACAGGCACATTATCGTCTTGGCCTGATCTATTACGGACGGGAAGAATTTGATAAAGCATTGCAGCATTTTCAGGTCGGTTTCAACCTCTATCCATTCGATTACGACTTCAATCTCATGATGGCTTGGACAAGCCTCAAAATGGGTAAAATGCGCGAAGCAAAAGTGCTTTTCAATAAGGTTTTGCTGCTTTCACCAGACGATCAATCAGCCATCGAAGGACTTTCTTTGATAAAGTAATTCAGGGCGTTCCCGATAAAAGATCAGGTCGGGCTGTCCGCTTTATCTTTTTCCCAAAACACGAGGTGGTCATTCTGAGTACCGATTGTCGTAAGCTAATGGCGTATCGAAGAACGATCGAGTGGTTTTGGGAAAAAGGATGCCGCTTCCATCCCTAACGCAGCCCGGTCTGAAACACCTTCGCTTTTTCAAGCCAAAGCCGAATCTGCCACACGCGTATTCGGAGTTTCAATGCTCAAATTCGGAATACGTTCCACATAGCTTGTTTCCAGACTGATATGCCCGAATTCCTCGGTCACTTTGCCACGCAGTTTGTAAATGCCCGGTCCACGGAACGGATAGCGCGTAGCAACATTCGGAAACTGAACGCTATTGATCCATTGCCCTTCTAGGTCGATGAGATTGCCGAAGGTCATGTACTTGCCATCGCTTGTGTGCGTGCCGCGAATGTGAACGCGATAACCGATGATCTCTACCGTTTCGTTCACGCGCTGATGAATTTCAGCTGCGGTTGTGGTCGGCAATCCCGTTCGGTCAATCAAATCGAAAGGCGAAATGGTGACCAGAAAACCTAACAATTCCATTTCATCATACGCGTTTTCGAGTTTGTGATACCAGAGTTCGGGCAATTTGAATTCCTTCACATCGGCATCAAACAACTTCTTTTCTGGTTTAGAAACCTTGGTGTGACCGAGCAGAAAATGAGCATCCCACAGCAGCGCCTTTTTATCCAACCCAGTAAAACGAAGCGCTCCAACTCGGATGAGAATTCGCAACTGTTCCAATGAAATAGGAACACGTTTTGCTACATCGCGTAGGTCTTGAAATACACCATTCTGGTGGCGTTCAATGAGTAACTGTTTCATCGTTCCGGCTTCAAAACCAGCAATCATTTCCAAGCCAATGAAAATGTCCTTTCCGTAGATAGTTGCTCCGCTATTGCTGCGATTCACGCAGGGCAGATTGATGATTGCTCCGTGCATTTTTGCTTCGTGCAAGTAGAGTTCCTGCGAGTAGAAACCGCCACCGTTGTTCACGGTGGCCACCATGTATTCGAGCGGATAATGTGCCTTGAGGAAAAGCGCTTGGAAACTCTCCACGGCATAACTGGCCGAGTGGCCTTTAGCAAAAGCAAAATTTCCGAAACTCATAATCTGTTCCCAGATTTTCTGAATGGTTTCCTGCGGATGACCTTTGGCAATACAATTATTGAAAAACCGGTCTTTGATCTTTCCGAATTCGTTGCGCTCACGGAATTTCCACGACATACCTCTGCGCAGCACATCGGCCTCTTCAAGCGTAAGACCTGCAAAAATGTGCGCCACTTTCAGCACATCTTCCTGGTAGACCATTACGCCAAAAGTGTCGTGCAGAATGGCATACATTTCGGGCAATTCGGCCTCGGCTGCTTTTCGTCTTGCTTCATCCTGAAACCGCAGAATGTACTCGCGCATCATGCCACTTTTAGAAACACCCGGACGAATGATGGAACTGGCCGCCACCAAACGGTTGTAGTCTTCTGCTTTCAATTTTGTGAGCAACATCCGCATGGCGGGCGATTCCACATAGAAGGCACCGACCGTTTTGCCGTGTTTCAGTAGTTTTTTGATGGACGGATCTTCCTTGAAACGTGGAATGTCGTGCACATCCACTTCCACACCTTGGTTCTCCCTGATGATGGAAATAGAATCTTTGATCTTGCCCAAACCGCGCTGTCCGAGAATGTCGAATTTGTGCAATCCTACATCTTCTGCCACGTGCATATCGAACTGCGTGGTAGGAAAACCTTTGGGCGGCAAAAACGTGGCGCTGTACGAATGAATATCGAGTTCGGGAATGAGAATTCCGCTGGAATGCACCGTGGTGTGGTTGGGGAAACTTTGAATTCGGAAACCGTATTTCAACACCAATTTCGAGAGATGGTCGAGCGAATTCACATCCAAATAGCGATCATTCAGTCGGTCAATCTCTTCGGCCGGAAGGCCAAGAACCTTTCCCAATTCACGGTTCACCGAACGGTCTTTGAAGGTCGAATAAGAACCCTGCAACGCGGCTTTCGGATAACGCTCGAAAATGTAGCGTGTCACATCCTCGCGGTCGCGCCACGAGAAATCGATGTCGAAATCGGGCGGATTTTTCCGCGATGGATTGATGAAACGCTCGAAATAGAGGTCGAGCTCGATGGGGTCCACATCGGTGATACCTATTATATAGGCTACCATGCTGTTGGCACCGCTGCCGCGCCCAATGTGGAAATAACCCTGTCGCTTGGCGTAGTTGACAATGTCGTGGTTGATGAGAAAGTAGCTGAAGAACTTTTTCTGTTCGATAATGTCCAACTCCTTTTGCAAGCGCTCCAAAACCGTTCGGTTCACGTTCGGATATCGGTATTTCAAATTGTCTTGGCAGAGTTGTTCCAGTCTCTCTTTGTCCTCTTGAAACGAACCCAAAAAATGCCGTTGATTGTTCGAAACAGCATAATTGCCGAACTCGAAATTCACCTTGCAATCCTGCAAAAGCCGTTCAGTGTTTTGGATGATGTGTGGGAATTCGGCAAAGGCATCGCGCAGCATATCGCAACTCCAGAACGTGTCTTTCTCGGTGGCTTGCTGTTCAATAGGCAATCGGCTCAGAAGGCAATTCTGGTCGATGGCGCGTAGCAGTCGATGTGTGTTGAAATCGTGCTTGCTACGGAAAGTCATCGGTTGTAGCACCACCAGTTTTTCCTTCTGATCTACCCATGGCGAAAACCGCAGGCGCATCAGTTCGCTTGGTGCAACACCCACAAATTCGTTTTCCTTCAGCTTTCTTTTTGTAGCGTTCGCAAGCGGATAAATGGTGTAAGCGTGGGAGAATTCTGGCGCTTCGTTTAAAACCTCTTCGTTATACATCAACTGCTGCGAAAGATGCTTGTTGATCTCTCTGTAGCCTTCATTATTTCGCGCCAGCGCCACATACTTGGTCTGTGTTTTTACTTTGAAATCGACACCAACAACAGGATGAAGATCGAACTCGCGGGCGTGGCGCAGAAACTCCAAACACGCGGCTGAAGAATTCACATCGGTCAACGCCACAGACCGTGCTCCCGCTCGAACCGCGATCTTGAGCAGTTCTTCAGGTCTTACCGTTCCGTAATGGAAACTGTAATATGAGTGGCAGTTGGTGAGCACTTAGTGCAGATGTTAGATTTTAGTATTAAGACATGAGGCTTCATCACTTCAACGCTTCATTAAGTCTATATTATCGACATACTTTAGTTCATAATATAGACCATATTTATTTCTGTCAGGCATCAATAACTGTTTTTCGGTGACTGCTTCCAGCGTATTTCTATTTTTACCCAAAGCTTAAGCCTTGCGCCAATTCATCGTAGCCTTTATTATCTCGATGCTGACCTTGGGTCAGAACTTCGCGCAGCAATACAATTTCAAGAAATTTTCGATTGAGGAAGGCTTGCCACGCAGCGGGGTTTACTGCCTACTGGAAGATAGTCGCGGGTTTTTATGGGTTGGAACCGAAGGTGGCGGATTGGTACGATTTGACGGTCGTGAGTTCGTGACATTCACCAATGGAAATGGGCTTTCTGGAAACACGGTCCGGTCGTTATTCGAAGATGAAAATGGCATGCTGTGGATCGGAACCGATGGCGATGGACTGTGTCGATATGACGGACAGAATTTCAAAACATTCACGCAAGAAAATGGCCTCAGTAACGACTACGTGCGCTGCATAACGCAAGATGGAAAGGGCGATATCTGGATTGGAACCTACGGTGGCGGATTAAATCGGTTGCACTTCGATAAAGACTCGCTAACCGTAGCTGTTTTTGATACTGACGGACCGCTGAAAAGCAATAATGTGCGCTCCTGCCTGAAGACCGAAAAGAACGAACTATGGTTTGGAACAGATGCTGGATTGTATCAGCTGAAAGATGAAAAATGGACGCTTTTCGATGACTCTTCAGGCTTGCCAGGTAATCGCATTCTGGCGCTTTACCAAGATCAATCGAACAATCTATGGATCGGCACAGAGAACGGAGCTGCGAAAAAAACAGCTAACGGATTTCTGAATTACACAGAAAAGGATGGATTGATCAGTGATCGTATCCGTGGAATTTCGCAGGATGACCTCGGAAACATGTGGTTCGGTACGCAGGATGGCGTTTCGCGATTTGACGGAAAACGCTTCCTCTCATTCACCGAAAAGAACGGACTGAGCAACGATCGTATTCGTCATATCATCACCGACCGTTCGGGCAACATGTGGTTTGCAACGTATTTCGGTGGTATCTGCCGATTTTCCGGGGAAGAATTCATCCATTTTACAGAACAGGACGGAATCAGTAGCAATCAACTGTTATCTGTTTATGAAACAGCAGATGGCTCCATTTTACTGGGAACGTTGGAAGGCGTGACCGAAATAAGACGTGATACAAACGGCAATTGGAAAATAGAACGTGATCCGATCGGGCTCATGTTTTTTGATGAAGCCATCAACGTCATTGTCACAGCCCCAAATGATGAGCTTTGGATAGGAACGAACCACGGCATCTTTGTAAAAGATGAAACGCATCTCTCCAATTTGGAAACGGATGGACAGCCGTTTGAAGAAAACGTCAAAGCCATTCTGATTGAACCCGAAGGCCATTTTTGGGCAGGCACCAATCAGGGCGTTACGCGTTTCAAAAAGACCGAAACGGGCTTTGTATTCGACCAATATCATAGCAATCCGAACATCAACGAAAGTGCTGTTTCTGCCATTGAACGCGATGCGCTTGGTAGAATTTGGGTGAGTTACCTGAATGCCGAACTCGTGATTTTTGAGAACGATGAATTCATTGTTCCGAACCTGCCAGCAGCCATCACCAAAATTGCAACGGTAAAGCAAGGTCCTGATGGTTTTATGTGGATTGGCACAGAGGGCAACGGGCTTTTTAGGCACCAACTTTCTCCAGAACCGATAAAAGCTTCCGATTTTACACATTTCGGGAAGAAAGATGGTCTTACATCTTTGGATCTGCGCCAGTTGTTGTTCGATGCAGAAAATGATCTTTGGCTAGGCACAAGCTCAGGCGTTGACCGTGTGGATCTGAACAATCGAGGTGAGATAATTGGGGTTAAGCACTTTGGTCGCACAGAAGGATTTACTGGAACAGAAACAAACGAAAATGCTGCTTGCCTCGCCAAAAATAGAAGCCTTTGGTTTGGCACCGTCCATGGAATAACACGACATGAAGCATCTTCAAACAGGAACCGCGAGGTTGAAAATAAGCTTCACATCACCGGTGTGCACTTAGAATTTGAACAAGCTGATTGGACCACAAGCAACTACGCCAACGGCACCACCGCTTACTTCAATTTGCCGAATGAACTGCAACTTCCGTACGCATCTAACAGCCTTACAATAGAATACAATGCCATCGACCTGCGGAATCCGAGCAAGGTTCAATACCAATGGAAATTGGAAGGATATAGCGATGAATGGTCGATGGTCGAATCCAAGAGCAGTCATTCGTTCACCAATCTACAACCGGGCGATTATACTTTTCTGGTCCGTTCGGTAAACGCAGAAGGCGTTTGGAATGAAATCCCAGCCCGTTTTTCGTTCATGATCATTCCTCCATTCTGGATGCGATGGTGGTTCATTGCTCTTTGTGTTCTTCTGTTGATCGCTTTGGTTTGGGGAATTGTAAAGATCCGCGAGAAACGTCATTTAGCCGAACGTTTACGACTTCAGAAAATGGTGGACGAACGTACGGTTGAGTTACGCGCAGAAATGGAGCGTTCCGATCAATTATTGCTGAATATTCTTCCGCTGGAAACAGCCGAAGAGTTGAAAAAGAACGGCTATGCATCAGTTCAGCAATACGACATGGTATCGGTATTGTTCACCGATTTTGTCGGTTTCACCAACATCACGGAGGGAATAACCAACGAAGAACTGGTGCGTTCGTTAGATGAGCACTTTCGCCTGTTCGATGGAATCATGGACAAATACGGCATAGAGAAGATCAAAACCATTGGCGATGCATACATGGCTGCTGGCGGCATTCCAACACGAACCATCACCAATCCGATATCTGTGGTGGCAGCCGGTTTGGAAATGATCCATCGTTTGAAAGAGCTCAACCGAAAAAAAGAAGCAAAGGGCGCCATTGCGTGGAATCTTCGCTTGGGAATTCACACCGGAAGTGTGATCTCAGGAGTTGTGGGTAAGAACAAATTCGCCTTCGATATTTGGGGAGATGCCGTGAACACCGCTGCGCGAATGGAAAGCAGTGGCGAGATAATGAAAGTGAATATCAGCGGATCGACATACGCGTTGGTAAAGGACTATTTCGAATGCACGCCTCGCGGAAAGATCAAGGCGAAAAATAAAGGAGAGATTGAGATGTATTTCGTAGACCGACTGAAGTCCGAGTTCAGCGCAGAGGAGGATGGATGCGTACCGAATGACGCGTTCATGGAGCTTGTTTCAGGCAAGGCAGAAAAAAATTCAGAGGCCAATTAAACCTTGGCAGCATATTTGGCATCAGAGCATCACACACATTAAAACAAGAACTCATGAAAAAGTTAATGGCAACAGCAGCGGTAGTGGCACTTTTGGCAGGAACTGGATTTGCGCAGGATAATTCCGTAAAGCGCGGTCCAGCACCAGAAAGAGCACAAATGAAAGAGGGGAAGCATCGTGATATGATGGCCGATATTCCAAATTTGACGGAAGAGCAGAAGTCACAGATAAAAGCAATCCGCGAAGAAGGACGCAAGCAATCAGAACCCCAGCAAAAGGAAATGAAAGAACTGCGTTCAAAATTGCAGGAATTGAAGGCGGCTGAAAATCCAGATCAAAAACAGATCAACCAACTGATTGACAAATCAGCTTTGTTGAAAGCTGAAATGGAAAAATCAAGAACAGCTTCTGAATTGAAAGTTAGAAGCATTCTTACTCCCGAGCAACGCAAAGTGGTAGATGCAAAGCAAAAGGAACACATAGAAATGCGCGAGAAAAAGCAAATGGAGCGTAAGGAAATGAAAGACGCGAAATAAATTGGACCAGACCTACTAGGTTTTCAAAACCTAATAGGTCTTTTATCTTGAAGCCCGCACTCAATTGAGTTGCGGGCTTATTTTTATCCAATGAAATCACTCTTACCAATACTGGCCAGCCTCTTTCTTTTGGCCTGCCACAATCCTACTCCACCAGACATGAAAGCCGAAGAAAAGATCAGAACCGTGCTTGCCGAGCAACAGGAATGTTGGAACAAAGGCGACATCGACTGCTTTATGCAGGGCTACTGGAACTCCGATTCGCTGCGATTTATAGGAAAGTCGGGTATCAACTATGGCTGGCAAGCAACATTGGATAATTACAAGAAGTCATATCCTGACAAAGCTGCGATGGGCACTTTGAACTTCGAACTCTTGGATCTAGAACCCATCGGAACTGACAATTACCTCGTCACCGGAAAGTGGAAACTGACCCGCGAAACGGATGAACCGAATGGCCTGTTCACCCTCATCTGGAAACGCTTTGGCGATGAGTGGAAGATCATTTATGATCATTCGAGCTAATTTTAGGAATTGAACTCTTTTTCTCAACCCTTGTTAAATCAATGTTCAAACATTAAATTTATACAATGAAACGTTCAATCCACAAGATCATACCAGCCCAAAAGGTAAATATGGGCGGCATCATATTAGATCAATCGCTGCCTGTGCATGGCGTAGAGCAGATCGATCCATTCCTATTAATTCACCATTGGGCCAATAAATTGCCGGGTGGCGAAAGAGAAAAAGACCTTGGCGTGGGGCCGCATCCACACCGCGGCTTCTCACCGGTTACACTGATATTTAAAGGTGCAGTGCATCACCGCGATTCCTTGGGAACCAAAAGCGTGATCAAGGCAGGTGGCGCGCAATGGATGAACAGCGGAAAAGGCATCGTTCACAGCGAGCGACCTCCAAAAGAATTGGCCGAAGCGGGTGGCGATTTCGAACTCATTCAGTTCTGGGCAAACACGCCTGCCGACCGAAAGATGGAACCAGCCAAGTATCAACCACTCACCGCAGAAAAAACACCTTGGATCACTTCCGAAGATGGAAAAGTGAAAGCAGGTGTTGTGGCAGGAGAAACATTGGGTAAGACCGGTCCGATTGAATTGATGACGCCAATGCTCGTGATGCGTTTCGAGATCGGGAAAGACGGAAAGATGGAAGTTCCGATCCCGAAAGATTTCAATGCGATATTTTATCTGCTTGACGGTAAACTTGAGGTAAATGGCGAACGCCACGCGGGAGCAAAAGACCTCGTTTGGTTTAAGAATGATGGCGAAAGCATTTCGTTTGAAGGCTTGGAAGAAACCCGTGCCATTCTGTTGGCCGGTGAACCCATCAACGAGCCATTGGCCACCTACGGACCTTTCGTAATGAACAACCAAACGCAGATTATGGAAGCGCTACGCGATTACCAAATGGGTAAAATGGGCGTGTTGATAGAGGAGTTTGATTCGTAAAGCGCCACGCGTCATTCCCGAAGCATCCGTCATGTCGAGCGAGGAACGAGTCGAGACATCTAGTAGATTACTCCACTGCGGTCGGAATGACGAAACTTAATTGCAACGCATGAAACGAAACACCTTCATACAAAAGATCAGCTTCCTAGGAGTAGGGTTCAGCCTTGCTCCTAGGAAGCTCCTTTCAGCCGATCTAACCGGAAAGACCTTTGCGCTGCCAAAGCCAGTCATTCACATTCCCCACGGGAATTTTGCCACAATGGAATTGGAAAAATTGATCATTCCTGAATATGGATTGGAGTGCAGTGTTCAACATTTTATGCGCAACGGAATCGAGTCATCTGCTCACGACCTTACGGTCAGTTCGTTCAGACGAGGCGATCAATTCCTCTTCATTTCATGCACTTCAGATGGGAAGATGCACACAGAAGGCGAGATCACAGGACTAAGTATCGAAGTCACTTCGCCAGATTGCCAGTTTTTTACGCTGTCCGAAAAGTGATTTCAATTGCTTGAGTTGTGTACATTGATGGTTCATAATTTAACCATCGCACAGCTCATGAACACCTTATTGCTCACAGGCGCCATCATCGCCAACATCCTTACCAACATCGGTTTTAAATATTCCGCACTCAACGAAGCCATTCCTGCCAAAAAATGGGGCTTTCTCGCCCTTGGGCTCGTCTTCGGCCTCATTAATTCCGTGCTCTTTACCGAATCGTTGCGCTTCGTTTCCTTGCAAGTGGCCAGCACGGTTTTCTTCTCGCTGACCATTGTGGGGCTTTATGGCGTTTCGGTGTTCTGGTTCGATGAGCCGATCACACTCCTCCGATTAGTAGGTGCGGGCGTGGTTACCGTTGGGGTGATTATGATGTCTATTTAGAACTTCACTTACTTTGAGAACCTAAACAGTCAGCCATGTCTCCAACCAAAAAACTCCTCCTCTTCGTCCTTCTTACCATCATCGGCTTCGCCCTTTACACTTTCATCTCCACTGGTTTTTTCAGAAGTGTGGAGAATGACTTCAATGGACAAACCGTGCTGGAAATTCCGATAAAAGGAGCAGAAGACATTACCATAAGCGCGGCAGACAGCTTTGCCATTGTTTCGGCCACAGCCCGTTTGGCCTTTCCGCCCAGCGAGCAGGAACATGGTGGTCTGTATTACATGGAATTGAAGAGCGGGAACTTCGTTCTTACCCACTTGACACCCGATTTTGGGAAGGATTTTGCACCTCATGGCATTTCCATGTTCAAGCGCGATAGCGTCTATACCATTGCGGTTGTCAACCACATGATGGACGAACATTCCATCGAGATCTTTACGCTTGTCGGCAAGAAACTGACGCACATCCGCACCGAAAAATCAACCAAATTGGTGAGTCCCAACGATGTTGTGCTGCTGGATGAAAACCGTTTTTACGTAACCAACGACCACGGCAATGCCCACGGCTTTGGCCGTTTGCTGGAAGATTATGGCAATTGGGCAGCATCAAACGTGCTCTATTTTGACGGGCAGCAATTTACCGAAGCTGCCGAGGGCATTTCCTTTGCCAACGGCATCAACTTCGACCCCAAGCGCAACTTGGTGTTTGTGGCTTCGCCCCGAAGGTTCCTGATCAAGGTTTATGCGAAGGCCGATGACAATTCGCTCTCTTTCGTAGAAGACATTCCGTGTGGAACGGGTGTAGATAATATTGAATTCGACAACGAAGGAAATCTCTGGGTTGGTTGCCATCCCAACCTCTTGCGTTTTACGGCTTACGCCACAGGCAAAAAGGAAACTTCGCCATCCGAAGTATTGAAGATCGCGTATCGAGGCAAAGGCGATTACACGGTAGAAAGCATGTATACTAATGATGGTTCGCAGGTATCGGCCACTTCGGTAGCTGCACCATTTGGCAATCTGCTTTTTGTGGGAAATGTGAAAGATGACGAGATGCTGATTCTGAAGCGAGACAACTAAGCCTTCCTGATGTCTATCAAGGCTGTTTTTCCTAGAATTTTACTCTTTGCTTTGGTAGGAGCAGTGGTGGCCACGCTTTGCGATGCCAACCATGTTTTTACCGAAACGCTCAGTTATCCGAAGCCCTTTTTGTTCGGACAAGCATGGTTTGTGTTTCCCGGGTTTGTGGTCGCATTCTCCTTTATGGGATTGAATTACATCTATGCACCCTTCTTTTTCCCCAAAGCTGCCACCAGCACCCAAAGCACCAGTGCAGGAAGCCTTCCGGTCTTTGCCGATAGCCTCATTCTTTTTATGATGGTTTACCTCATGAGCGGATTCGGAAATGATGAACCCGTAATGCTTTCTATCATCTTTTATGCAAGTTTTCTGCTGCGGTGGCTCTTCACCTACGAACGCTTTTTCATCCTGCTTTTTGCCATTCTTTTGGGAATTGGCGGCATGGTGGTGGAAGGAGCAATGACACAGATTGATCTGGTGCATTATCGCCAACCGGAGATTTTTGGCGTTCCGTTTTGGCTCGGTGGCGTGTACATGCACGGAGCCTTGGCCCTCAGAGAAGGAATGCGCTATTTCGTTTATTCTAAAGGATAATTTTCATGAAAGACATCAGCCTTTACATCATGGCCGGATTTTACATCTACGCTGGGGTCAATCACTTCCGAATGCCCAAATTCTACCTGCACATGATGCCGCCATTTATTCCGTGGCACGAAATGGTGAATAAATTGAGCGGTGCGATTGAGATCTTTCTCGGACTGCTGTTGTTCTGCCCTGCCTATTCTACCTACGCAGCATGGGGAATCATTGCTTTGCTGATTGCTGTTTTCCCTGCCAACATCTACCATCTTACCTCGGCCAAACCGAATGGTAAATTTCCCATTTGGGGATTGTGGTTAAGGCTGCCTTTTCAAGCGGTATTTATCGCATGGGCGTGGTGGCATACGTTTTAACTTCGCATTGCCGAACTTAAAAAATGCTGACTGACAAGCCACTTGTAGATAAGAACTATCTGCTACAGAAATTCTCTGGGAAGGGCGGCTGGACCTATGCTGCCATTCCGGAAGTGCCAAAGAACCCACACACGCCTTTTGGTTGGGTTCGGGTACGAGGTAGTATTGACGGCTTTCGATTGGAAAAATGTAAACTCCAGCCAATGGGCAACGGTCAGTTGTTTTTGCCAGTTAACGCTACCATTCGCAAGAAAATAGGAAAGGAAGCCGGTGATACGGTGCATATCATCCTTTTTGAGGAAGAAATATCGGAACAGATTCGTCTGGAATTGCGATTGTGTTTAGAGAATGAGCCAGAGGAAATACGAGACACTTTCTACCATTTGAGCGATTTCCTGCAGGACAATTACTTAGGTTGGTTGCAGGATGCTAAAACCGAAGAGGAAAAAGCCAATCGGATTCTTAAACTGATTGAGGAATTGGCCACCTATTGATCAGAATATTCGATCTTGTAGTTGATCGGGCCGTTTTTCTTAAGCATTGCTGCAACACCGCAGTACTTTTCGAACGAAAGCGAGATGGCTTTTTCAACTTTTTCATGATCCAGGTCGTTTCCTCCAACTATGTAGATCAACGTGATATCAGAAAAAACCTTGGGATGCTCTTCCGTTAATTGCGTCTCTGCTTTCATCTCAAAATGTGTGAAATCCACGCGCATTTTTCGAAACAACGAAACAACATCCATTCCTGTACAACCGGTTAGTCCGGCAAGCACCAATTCCTTGGGGCTTGGTCCAGAATCATCTCCCATTTCAGGGGTTGTATCCATTCGCACCGTATGATTCCCTAGATGGCTATCAAATGCCATCTTATCCTTCCAAACTGTGTTCACTTTATATTCCATGTCGTTTTGTTTTGATTATTCCGTTCTCATACAATTCTATGGCATCCGTTAGCACAGAATGTATAACTGCAATTGGCAGATCATCATTCGGATTGACTCTCAGAATCTTCATTCGCTTTCTATCTCCTGTTTCCAACTGCGGATGGTCAAGGTGTTTTCCTTCCACCATCAGAAAATAGGGTTCATTCAGTTTCTTGTCTTTCCACAGATAGCAAAACACTTTGCCGCCATACGTGAAGCAAGGTGAGCCATATTTCAGTGTTTCTTCTATCCTCTTGTCAACTTTCAATATGATGTTTCTCATCGCTAGAAAGCAAGATCGATTCGGTTCTGGTTGAGACAAATAAAACTGCTGAAGTTTTTCCATTAGCTAGAACGCGCCTTTCTTCTCAAGGAAGTACTCCCACATCTGAAGAAACTTCTCCGAAGAACGTTTAATCGGTTCAAGGTCAACGCCTTCTTTCTCCAGCAGGCGCCAATGCGATTCCAGCAATCCGGGATGCGCCAAGCCTTGCAGTTCGATGGCTTCGTAGGTACTGTCAGGGTTTGCTTGATAGCAACCTTCTTCTCCGTATCGTGGATGATGATGATTGAGCCATCCGTTAAAATCAGTCTGAAATCCGATGGAAAGATTCGCGACTTCTTCCTCCGAAAGATGCTGTTCCAAAAATGCTTTCACTTCCAAGTAAGTGAACTTATAACTGTCAATTGAGCCATCACAATACCTTTCTAAGGCATCAATCTTGGCCTGATAATCCGCTCTCGACTTATACGGTCTGCAACTCTCGCCACTCACAGGCAGCGAAATAAAACCATTGTTGGCGTACACTTTAAGCACATCTTCTTCCTCCATTCCGCGTGGCTGGTTCTGAATGGGTTTGAACATATCATGTGTTACCAAAGGCGGAATGTGCTTTTCTTCCATCAGCGCCAACGCGTCTTTCCGCGTGTTGTCGCTCATGTGGGTAATGTCGGTCATGATGCCTGCATTGGCCAGCCACAGAATGGCATTCCTGCCTTTCTCGGTCAGTCTTCGGTTCTTCTCCTTTTTAAACAGACTTGAGAGGTTCAGAAATTTCAGTGCAAACACAGGCTGATTGGCTGCTGCGCCATACTTGCTGTCTACCAAATGCACCAAGGTGATGAATGCCACGCCCTGTTCAGCCCAAAAATTGGCGTCTTCCTGCGAATTGATCAAGCGTTTTCCGCCTTCAATGGAATGAATGATGATGGTTTTGTCTGTTGCATGAACAAGCTCGCGAGCTTCCTTTGGCGTGCGTGCCACCGCGAAATCTTCCGAATTGGCTGCCACAAAATCATTCACATACTTGATCTGCTTCATGATCACCTTACGGCCGCGCTTAGCAGAAGCGATATTCTCTTGGGTCAACGCCCCAACGCAAAGAATGCGCGCGCCTTTATTCTTGCGCAAGTAGTTGGCATAATTCACATTGGTGAACTGGTGTTTCCAACTCAGGTCAGGCGGATTTGCTTCATCAAATATTTCCAATCCATCCCCAAAAAAGGAATACGGAACGTGCATGCACGGATGAATCTGCAGATCGATGTATTCGTGGATTTCCTGCGCTTTCGCGGAGAAAAAGAGAAACGGGAAAAGGAAAAATTTAAGCCAGCGCATTGCAGAACAATACTAAGGTTTTAATAAATGCGCATAATTGCTTACCAGTCGAAAGAAAAAGGGCGCCCCTTTCGGAAACGCCCCCATCAACCAACCTATCCCACTTCTTCCCTACATACCAAACCCGTAATAGGCGGTCAATCCGTTGGGGTACACTCCCTCAATTAATACCCCACCGTCTTTCTTGCTCAATGCACTCATCACATCTGTTGATGATTGCACTGGTTTTCTATCCACTCTTGTAATGATGAATCCTTCCTTAATGCCTGCTCCTTTCAGTTTCCCGCTGCTGAGGTTCCGCACTTGCAATCCGCTACGAAGACCGAGTTTGGTCAATTGCTCTGAATTGAGCGGTTGTAGATCGGCTCCAAGCTGAACCATCAGGTCAGCTTCTTTAGAGATCAATTCTGTATCGCCATTTCTGTTGCGAAGCTCCACATCGAATTTGCGCAGTTCATCATCCCTCAGCACCGTGATCTGGGCCACATCGCCAGGACGATATTCCCCGATTTTCTCCTGAAGTTCAGGCACATTCTTCACTTTCACTCCATTCACGGCCACAATAATGTCCCCTTCCCTGATTCCAGCATCATGAGCCGCGCCATCTTTAGATAATCCGTTGACGTAAGCGCCTTCTGACACACTTAGACCTTTTTCAGACGCTAGTTTTCCATTCAGATCACGGATACTTACGCCAATGAAGGCCCGTTGCACCGTTCCGAATTCGAGAATATCATCCACCACTTTTCGGGCAATATTTACAGGTACTGCGAACGAATAACCAGCATAACTACCAGTTGTTGATGCAATAGCTGTGTTGATTCCAATGAGCTCTCCACGTGTGTTGACCAAGGCTCCACCACTGTTACCTGGATTGACGGCTGCATCGGTCTGAATGAAGCTTTCTATGGCTAATTCTTCTCTAAGAATATTGATGTTTCTGCCTTTGGCACTAACAATTCCAGCTGTAACGGTTGAGTTCAAATTGAAGGGATTTCCAACTGCCAATACCCACTCGCCCACTTGCACGTTTTCCGAATTGCCGTACGGAATGTAAGCCAAACCTTCCTCATCGATTTTAAGCAATGCAAGGTCGGTGTTTGGGTCAGTGCCAAGCACTTCTGCCCTGTAGCTTCGCTGGTCGTCAAGCACAACCTCCACCTCATCGGCATTGTTCACCACGTGGTTATTCGTCAAAATGTATCCATCGCCCGAAATGATCACACCTGAACCACTACCCTGCTGCGCTTCAGGCTGCATTCCGCGGTCGAAAAAGAACTGGTAAAATGGGTTGGCGCTGGAAACTCCACTTCTGACCACTTTTGTTTTGATGTGCACCACCGAATGAATGGAATTGTTGGCCGCTTCCACAAAATTGACACTGCCTTCTGGTGCCTCCATCGGGTAGCTGACCCGCTGAACCGGAGCCGTGTAAACCTGCTCAACGATTGTTCCGTTCTTCTTTTCTAAATACGTGTAGGTTCCTACCGAAACAATTGCTCCTGTAAGGGCCGCCACTATCACTCCTGTTACGTTTTTCATTGCTGCTTCGATTTTGATTTAACTTTGGATTTCTATTTCCCGTTGCCGAGAGGTTTCAAAATTAACGCCACCAAAATCTGATCGTTGTATCCAGTTTTCTAAAAAATGTTAATCCCATTTAGCAAATACCACGGCACAGGCAACGACTTTGTGATGATAGACAATCGCGAACTCGGCCTAGAACTTTCACAAACTCAAATTGCGCAACTCTGCAATCGAAGATTCGGAATTGGTGCCGATGGCCTCATTCTACTTGAAGTTGAAGAACGGATAGTGCGCATGGTTTATTTCAACTCTGATGGCGCGCCAAGCAGCATGTGTGGAAATGGAGGCCGTTGCTTCGTGGATTTTGCCCAGAATCTGAATGTGCTTCGCGACAGCGGCTCTTTCATGGCAGTTGATGGTTTGCATGATTTCAAAATGGAGCATGAGCTCGTCAGTTTGAAAATGGGTGATGTTTCTTCAATTGAAGCAATCGGTGATGCGGTTTATCTTGACACCGGATCTCCGCATTACGTAACCATGGTTGATGAAGTGCTTGACATTGATCTGATTTCTGATGCACGAAAAGTGCGCTACAATGATCGCTTCGCGGAGAAAGGCACCAACGTCAATTTTGTGGAAATGATGGATGGAACGGCCCACATCCGAACTTACGAGCGTGGCGTAGAAGACGAAACGCTTTCGTGCGGAACTGGAGCCACAGCTTGTGCCATTGCTATGCATCATTTGGGCAACGTGTCTGAAACAGATGTTCCGATAAAAGTGTTGGGCGGAAAACTGAGCATTTCCTTCAAGCTGCAGGCCAATGGTTCGTACACCGACATTTGGCTTACTGGCCCAAGCAAGCACGTTTTTGACGGAACAATCGAATTGCACGCATGATACGTGTTGCTACATCGCGGGCGGGTCATCTTGAGTGGTTCCGATGTCAATCGGAATTGTATCGAAAGGTGTGCGCGGGGTTCTCGATACGATCTTCGTCCCTCAGATCACTCGAACTGACCAGTGCTTAAATGAAATACGAACTTTTAAAAGGTGAAAAAGTGACCTTGCGCGAAATGCGCGATGACGACCTTGAGCTCATATACGATTGGGAAAACCGTTCGGAATTATGGTATTTGGGCGATGTGCACGAACCGCTGACCGAAGCTGAAATCTCCAATTTCATCAATCATTCCTCAGGAGATATTTATACAGACGGTCAGCTGCGATTGATGATTGACGCTGATAATCGAACTGTAGGTTGCATCGATCTATTCGAGTTCGATAAATTCAACCTTCGAGCTGGCGTGGGCATTCTTATTGCAGAACCTGAAGACCGAAAAAAAGGCAGCGCAAAAGAAGCGCTCGATCTTATAACGAATTACTGCTTTGATGTGCTGAATCTGAGGCAATTGTACTGCCACATAACCATTGACAACAAGGCAAGTTTGCAGTTATTCATAACGTGTGGATTTGAACAATCGGGCACCAATCGCGATTGGGTAAAAAAGGGAAATGCATTTATTGACGCAATGTTTATGCAGAAGCTAAATGGCTAAGAAAAAGAGTTCTAAAAAAAGCGGTTCTTGGAAAAAACCTCTTGCCATCGTTGTGGTTATTCTGATGTGTCTTGGAGGTGCTTCAGCGTGGGAAATGTATTCCATCATTTATGGCTCTAATGTGGGTCTTAGCACGGATAAGGTGTATTTCTACATTCCCACTGGCTCAAAGTTTCAGGATGTTTCAAACGCGTTGGTCGAGCAGGGATTCATAGAAAGCCAAGCCACATTTGATTGGGTCTCAGAACAGAAAAAATACAAGCTCAACGTGAGAGCAGGTTGTTATCGACTAAAGAATGGAATGAGCAATAACGAACTGGTCAATATGTTGCGAGCAGGATTGCAAGAACCTGTGATGGTCACATTCAATAATGTGCGTTTTAAGGAAGATCTGGCCGGAAAGGTGGGTAAGTTCATTGAAGCCGACAGCACGCAGATCATCAACCTACTGAATAGCAATTCGTTCGTTTCCAAGTACGGTTTCAACACCACCACTTTCCTCACTATTTTCCTTCCAAACACCTACGAATTCTGGTGGAACACTTCCGCAGAGCAATTTCTAGAACGAATGACTTCCGAGTACAAGAAATTCTGGACAGCTGAACGGAAACAAAAAGCGAAAAACCTCGGATTGAGTCAATCTGAAGTGAGCATTTTGGCTTCGATCGTTCAAAAAGAAACCAACAAGAACGATGAGAAACCGACCGTTGCAGGCGTTTATCTCAACCGTTTGAGAAAAGGCATGTTGCTTCAGGCCGACCCGACTCTCGTTTACGCAAACCGCGATTTTGAAGCAAGACGTGTACTCAATAGCCACAAAGCGATTGACTCGCCTTACAACACCTACAAATACAAAGGGTTACCGCCCGGCCCGATTTGCCTACCGAGTATTGAAAGCATTGATGCGGTGCTCAACGCCAAATCGCACAGCTATCTTTATTTCTGCGCCAAGGCAGATAATTCCGGTTACCATTCGTTTGCCACAACCTACTCTCAGCATCTTCAGAATGCACGCGAGTTTCAGCGCGAACTGAACAGAAGAAAGGTTTACAGGTAGATTCTATCTTCGCCCAAAATCAAACACAATGGCACTCCCAATTAAATTCGGAACGGACGGTTGGCGCGCAATGATCGCCAAGGAATTCACGGTAGAAAACGTGGCACGCGTAGCGCAAGGAACGGCCACTTGGGTTATTTCGCAAAGCTTGCCAAAGGTGGCCGTTGTAGGACACGATTGCCGTTTTGGCGGACCGCTTTTTGCCGAAACCACGGCTAAGGTTTTCCTTCAGAATGGATTTGAGGTTCATGTGGCTGAAGGTCCCGTAACCACTCCAATGGTTTCGTTGGGAGCCAAAGAATTGAAAACGGGAATTGGAGTTATCATAACTGCAAGTCACAACCCGCCTGCCGATAACGGCTACAAATTGAAGGGAAACCATGGTGGACCGCTGCTAGAAGCTGACGTGAAAGCTGTGGAGAAACTTATTCCTGACAGCATAGATTTCGAATTGGATGCCATCGATTTGGACAGTTATCGTGAAAGCGGTAAACTGAAAACGGCTGAACTGGAGGATATGTACGTTCAGAAGGTTGAAGCCAATTTTGATCTGGATGCCATCCGCAATTCAAAGATGGAATTCGCCTATGATGCAATGTACGGTTCAGGGCAATTTGTGATGCGGAGATTATTTCCAGACATCACGTTACTGCACTGCGAGCACAATCCGTTGTTCGATGGCATTTCGCCAGAACCGATTTTGAAAAACCTGGGTGAGTTTGCCGATGTGATCAAAGTTTCGGGCGACATCGATTGCGGTCTGGCAACTGATGGCGATGCTGACCGAATTGCACTTTTTGATGGCGAAGGGAATTACGTGGATAGTCACCACATTCTGCTACTTCTCATTCATTATCTGCATAAAGTGAAAGGTTGGAATGGAAAGGTCGGAACGGGTTTTTCATCCACCGTAAAGATCAATCAGCTTTGCGAGAAGTACGGATTGGAATTGGAAGTGGTGAAGATCGGTTTCAAGCATTTGTGCGGAATCATGATCAAGGAAGATGTGCTTGTTGGCGGTGAAGAAAGTGGCGGCATTGCTGTAAAAGGTCATATTCCTGAACGAGATGGCATTTGGAACGGACTGATTCTTTGGGAATTCATGGCGAAGTCTGGAAAAAGCCTTCGTCAGCTTATTCAAGAAATCGATGATCTTGTCGGTGAATTCGCCTTTGAGCGTAACGATCTGCGCATAGCACAATCGCTGAAAGAAGAAATTGTAGCCAATTGCGAAGCGGGCAGATACGACCATTTCGGACCTTACAAAGTTCAGCGGATTGACGACATGGATGGTTGGAAATATTGGCTCAGCGATTCAGAATGGGTAATGATCCGCCCGTCTGGAACCGAACCTGTGCTGAGAACTTATGCCGAAGCGAAAACGAGAGAAGATGCCTTAGCTATTCTTGAGGCTTGCCGTGTTCAGATCGGGGCGTGAGAATGCTTTTCAAAATTCCTGATGCTCGTACTCTGATCAAGTCCGAACCTTTTGCTTCCACAATAGTCCAATCGACTCTTCCAAGTGCTGAACTTTCCGCATAGGTTTTGTCAGTGAGAACCATCGGAACATCTGTTTGAGCAGCAAGCGCTTTCTGAACATCTTCTGAGTAAATAACGATATGGGTAAGTCTCTTTTTAAGTGCGCTGAATTCTTCAGTCAGATCGAGTGTATCCAACATTGCTACTGATACCTTCGGCCCAACCACCAGAACCTCCACTAGATTCTTAGAGTCTGTAAGACCTGTAACGTATTCTGCCAGCTCCGTGTCCGATGGGGCTTGCTCGTGCTTAGCTGGATTTCCGCTCGTTTGAGGCACTTCTCGTCCACTGGTTTCAACAAACGCAACAGTATCACCTTTAAGTTCTATCCAAGTAAGGAAGTCTTGGTCTCGCCAAGAGCGGGTGAAAAACTCAGAATGGCTTTTTGCTAAAACCACCTTTTTCTTCGCTTTCTCTTCAACCGCCTTTTTTGTTTCTTCCGAGAAAACAATGAAAACGTCTGTTTTCTTAGTGTATTTGTTCCAAGCGCTTAGCCTACTGGAAGTACCATCGAAATGCTTTCGAATATCATCCCCAACAAATAGAACTCGGACATTTTCTGCTTCGCTCCCTATTGTACTCCTTAGCTCTTTAACGTTGATGCTGTTGTTCGGAGCTTGCGCTTGTGAGTTTAACGAAAGAGCCGAAACAAGAATTATTACACTCCAGATGTGATTCATGGTAAATGGCTTTGAGTTGGTGATTCCAAACCTAAATCATATGTATCGTTATGGAAATAGCCAAAAATGGTCAATTTAATCGTTGTTTAAAGCTCCTTCCAAGACAAATGAAACAAGAGAACAACTGGCCATAAGGATCACGAACTCAACTAAGCCAACTCAATATTTCGATCACAGTAATACCAAAATTTACGAAAATTCAAACCAATAACCGGCTCAAAACCACATCGCTGCCAAATAAATGCACGGCATACAATAAGAAACAAGCGGACCTAATCATTATCGCACCTTGTGTTCACCAAGGGCAGTAAGAATATCAGATCTATTTTCGGTTGTTAGAAAGCCACTGAAATGGTTTTCTTTTATTGCCAAAAAAGTATAGCCATCAGATAGCTCATAACTAGCGTCAAAATAATTCCCGTATTCTTCTGAGATAACGACCGTACCTTTGAAAAGCTTTTCGACCTTTTTCTTGATTTTTTTGGAAAAAACGGCCACCACATCCACTTTACCTGTCAATTCGCTACAAAAATCTTCCAAAAATCCACCTTTCAAATCGTTTGCAACAACTTTGTCGTTAATAAACAGTAATCGCACGTCAGCATCATTACCTACTAGCTGGTGGATTGTGTTCAAATCAATCGAATTATCTTTTACGCTATTCTGAGCGAAAAGCATACTCACAGTTAAGATTGAAGAGAATGTCATAAAAATTATTTTTTTCATAGCGATTAGATTGTAGTTTACACATTCAAACTTACGGACTTCTTTTCGTTTATGGAATAGTTAAAAATAGCCCATCCAATTATGTAAGCAATCAGGTCAAAGATATCGGAAGTTACAAGTAAGCAACCTTTTGGAAGATACCATTCGAAATAAACCGAATAAACTACTAGCACCGGCAAGGTGTGCGAATGAGTCAAACGATAATTCGGCCAGAAATAGCGGTACACGGCCAAACCCAAGGTGAGCACAATGGGCAAGCAAAGCAGATCATCTAAATAGCTGTGAATAACAGGAAGGAAAATCCCAAAGCCTTTTTCCAAGGTCTGATTGATTGCGGCAAGCAAGACAGCCAAAAGAAAAATCGGATTTGAAAGCGTTCGTTTCATCCTGGTGTTGTTGCTACCATCCAAAGAAAAAACCACGTAATAGCTGCGAATATGATGTGAACGACCCAAGCGGCCCTTCGAACAATTCGCATCATAAAACCATCATCTTCTCTAATTCTGAGATAGTCATTTGCAAAAGCCTCATCTGCATGCCGTTCGCGCTCTATTTTCTCATCAAGAGAACGCTGATCCAATAGCTCGTTGCAATTGCTGCAGCGGTCCGTAGGCTGTTTGTTCCATTCGGTCCAAACTCCGCAATGCGGACATTTTTTTTCAGTCTTCATTGAAAACAATTTGTTAAAAATAGCTGCCAAGATGCAGTCTTGCGAACAATTGACACATATTTGTGTTTCTGCAATTCTGTCAACCATTTAACGTTTTATGAGATTATTTATCACAGCAGTAATGCTGATTATCAGCATTGGAGTAAATGCCCAAACAGGCATCGTTAGTGGTAGAATTGCGGACGCAAAAAACAACGAACCGATTCCGTTCGCCAACGTTGTCATTCAAGGGACAACCATCGGTGCATCTTCTGATCTGGATGGAAAGTATGAGATCAAGAATATTACTCCGGGGCTTTACAACGTGGAGGTTTCTTTTCTCGGATACAAAAGCAAGGTTGAGTACGAGGTAGAGGTTTTCAATAACAAACCGGCACAGGTCAATTTCAATCTTGAAGAGGACAGCAAAACGTTGGAAGCTGTTGTTGTGAAGGCCAATCCGTTCCAGAAGAAAGAAGAAAGCCCTGTTTCGTTGCGAACCATTGGTGTAAACGAAATTCAGCGGAATCCTGGCGGAAACAGAGATATTTCAAAAGCCCTGCAATCATTGCCAGGTGTGGCCAGTTCGGTGGCTTTCCGTAATGATCTTATTATCCGTGGTGGTGCTCCGAATGAGAACCGTTTTTACCTCGATGGCATCGAAATTCCGAACATAAACCACTTTGCTACGCAAGGTTCTTCTGGCGGACCGAACGGGTTGATCAATGTAAACTTCATCCGCGAAGTGGAATTCTTCTCCGGTGCTTTTCCTGCGAACCGCGGCAACACATTGAGTTCCGTTTTGAACTTCAAGATGAAAGATCCGCGTCAGGATCGGATCGGTGGGAATTTCACGCTTGGTTCTAGTGATGCCGGAATAACGATTGAAGGACCAATTGCAAAAGGTCATTCGTTCATGTTCTCATATCGAAGAAGCTATTTGCAGTTTCTTTTCCAAGCAATCGGCTTGCCTTTCCTGCCAACTTATGATGATTTCCAGCTGAAGTATAAAGCTAAGATCAACGATAAGAACGAGATAACCGTTATCGGGCTTGGGGCCATCGATCAGTTCAAACTCAATTTGAGTGATAAACTTGATGAAGATCAGAAACGACTGGTTGAGATACTTCCCGTTAACAATCAATGGAATTACGCACTTGGCGTTAACTGGAAAAACTATCGTGAAAAAGGCTATTCAGAATTGGTCGTTAGCCGTAACATGCTCAACAACGAAGCATTCAAATATGCCGACAATATTGAGGTTGACACGAACCTGATCCTTAACTACAAAAGCCAAGAAATTGAGAACAAGTTGCGTTATGAAAACAATTGGCTCGATAAAGGTTGGAAGATAAATTACGGTGTCCTTTATGAATTTGCGCGATACAACAATTCCACTTTCTCTAAAATCACCTTACCAGATGGTTCAACGGGCACTGTCGATTTCAGTTCAGCGGTTGATATTCACAAATGGGGTGCTTTCGGTCAGGTAAGTCACTCATTTGTTCAAGGACGATTGCTGCTTTCATTGGGCGCTCGAGTTGATGGAAACAGCTACTCTACTCAAATGGCGAAGACATATGAAACATTTTCGCCCCGTTTCTCCATCTCCTACGCCATCAACGATCAACTCAATTTGAACGCGAATGTTGGACGCTATTTTCAGTTGCCGCCATACACCACGCTTGGTTTCAGAAATAATAGCGGAACGCTTGCAAACAAGGACAATGGACTCAAATACATTGCTTCTAATCATGCAGTTTTAGGTGGAGAATTCGTCACCAAAACGGGACTAAAGGTCTCGGTTGAAGGATTCTTCAAATACTGGGAGAATTATCCGTTTTTGGTTCGCGACAGCATTTCATTGGCCAACCTTGGAGCTGATTTTGGTGTGATCGGGAATGCAGAGGTCAAGTCCGATAATCAAGGCCGCGCTTACGGAGTGGAAGTTTTGGTCCAACAAAAACTCTGGAAGAATTTCTACGGAATTCTTGCTTACACATGGGTTCGCAGCGAGTTTCAGGATTACAAAGGCGATTTCATTCCGTCATCTTGGGATGCGCAACATTTGATTTCGCTCACAGGTGGATACAAATTCAAGCGAAACTGGGAGTTAGGTTTAAGATGGCGCTTCACAGGAGGTTCTCCGTACACACCTGCTGACGAAGAAACATCTGCCATAATTCCCGTTTGGAATTTGAACCGAGGCGCCATTCGCGATTATTCGCAGCTGAACGGTGAAAGACTAAAACCTGCGCACTTCCTTGATCTGCGAGTAGACAAGAAATGGTTCTTCAAAAAATGGGCGCTCAATTTGTATTTGGACGTTCAGAATGTGTACGCTTTCAAGGCGCAGCAACCGCCTAGTTATGTTCTAAGAAAAGATGCTGACGGAAATGCTCTTATCGACCCGAACGATTCATCTCGCTATCAGTTGGATAAGGTCAAAAACACCACGGGAACAGTGCTACCTTCGTTCGGGATAATTATTGAAATTTAGAATGTCAGTTGGCGCTCTTTCCTAAGAAAATCACTAAATTTTCATACCTTCTTCCGCTATGAGTGCAGGAGGACACATGATGGACATGGTTCGCAGAATGCGTGAAAATCGCGCTTTGCTCCTTGCCAAAAGGGAAAAAAGGAAGAAAGTGATTAGCGCATATAACTCTGATGCAACATATTCGGAAAAATCAATCCACTCAGATTCCAATTTGACTGATACGGATTTGATTGAAGTATTTCAGGAGATTCGTAAAAGCAAGACTTTTGAACGCAAATTGGTTATGACAAAAACCGTTGGTGTCATGATTGCCATGTTTATCCTCGTTGTGGTAGTCATATTGATATATGCGTAAATATTTCAGCCTACTTCAATCGTGGCAAACCATCGTGTTCTGTATAGCGCTCGGTCTCTTTACGTACACAAGTTATCGCACTGCAAACCTATCGTTTACGTATGACGAAAGTTCGACCGTTTTAGAATATGTAGGGCGAACATACGCCTACATTTTCACGCGGGCTCCAACAGCTACAAACCATCTGCTGAACTCCGCGTCAGCGAAATTCTTCAGTTCAATCTTTCCTGCCAGCGAATTTGTTTATCGTCTTCCAAATCTGTTGGCGCATTTGGTTTACATGCTGTTTTCGGCACTTCTAGTTTCCCGCTTACGTACTGCAGAAAACACTTTCAAGATCTTTGGTTTCGTTCTGCTGAACTTCAATCCATATCTACTGGATTTCTTTTCGTTAGCACGCGGCTACGGTCTTGCGGCATGTTTTACGATGGCAGCAATCTACTTTCTCTTCCGCTATCATCAATCGTCCAATCGATCACCGCTATTTGCATGTTTGATTTCCTGCAGTTTGGCAGTACTGAGCAATTTTACCTTACTCAATTTCCTTCTTGCTATTAGCTGCTTCATATTTATTGACGAATGCTTTAAAACATACAACGGCAGACGATTTTCATCGTTGGTCATAAATGCAGGTTTCGTCCTTCTAACGGTGTTCTTTCTTTCGTTAATAATCTATTCTCCCATCCATGAGCTCGTTTCAAAGAACGAACTGTTCTTCGGAGGCGAAACCGGAATATGGCAAAACACCTTACTGTCCGTGATCCAAAAATCCACTTACAGCGATGATCAGCAGAAAAACTCCTTGGCTGTATTGGTTTTCCTAGTCATGTTGGGTTTATCGTGGATCTTAGCATTACCGCAAGTAACTTCTCGAAACAATTTCGGGCTTAAACTTTTACTCCTCATCTCCATTATTCTATTTGGACTGTTGGCGCAAAACATGCTTTTTGGAACAAGATTCATTCAGGAGCGCACGGCACTTTTCCTCTATCCGCTATTCATCTCAACTGTAATTTTTTCCATTCATGAATCAACATTTTTGCACTCATGGGTGAAGAATACCATGGTTGGAATATTTGCCTTTATCATGTTTTCAAATACGCTTGCTAGCGCCAATCGCAACCACACACTCGATTGGAGTCACGAAGCAGACATTAAATTCCTTATGCACCAAATTGAGAACGAAAAGCGACCATATCAAACCAACTTTGTAGTGGACTGGCCTTATGGCGTAAGTTGTCAGTTTTACAGAGAATTGCTTGGGTATTCTTGGCTGAAAGTTGTAGAAAATCCGAGCTCGCTACCGTACAGGATTCCCGAAGAAGATAAGTTATCGATTGATCATGTAGACGTAGAATTGGTAACGGACACTTCACGGCCATCGATCAAAACCAGCATTGAAAAACGCCTTCAGTTTGGCAACGGATTATGGCTTTTGACACACAGAAAGCCTGATGTAACGGAGAAAGTGGTTGCGCGCAAATGGCAATCGAATAACGAATTCATTGATGGTGAGGAATATGTGACGCTGTACAACACCAACCTTAGTGAAGCGTGGAACACAGATTCCTTATTGAACTTTCGTGTTACGCTGAAACTAAAACCAAAATGTTCTTCAGACCTGAGTGAAATATGGTTGGTCTGCGAAATTGACCAACAACGGATTGTTGTCGAAAATTGCTCATCGCAAAAGGATACGAACGGATTCCACGAGCTAAATGCATTCTACAGACAATCACGGAGTCTGCACACGGGTTATTTGAACATATATCTATTCAACCCACAAAAAGCAAAGTTGGAATTAACTGATTTTGAATTTGTGTCGATGAATTTAAAGGGCTTCCATCAGCCACCAGATCAACCTAACTGACCAAACTGACTCTCAACGATTTTCGAAGACGATTGTTGAAATATCTTTGATTACCTGAGCCTGTTGTTGCCAATCATTTCCTCTGGTCATAACGCATAACAGATAAGGAGATTTGTCATCGTATATGATTCCACAATCGTGCAATTGTTTTATATCTGAGTCTACCGAACCGCGTTCTCCGAACTTACTTGAAACGATAGTTCCCTCAGGAAGACCAGCCCTTAATCCATCTTTGAAGTTGGAACGAGACAATATTTCAAGCGCCAATTGTGAATTTTCCTGCGACAGATAAGTTGAGTTATAGAGTATTCTGAAAAATGACGAATACTCCTTTATAGTAAGGAAATCATCAGGTGTTGAAGCATTCGGTTCTTCCATACCAAGATCAGCCCAGAGAACTTTTGTGAATCCAGCGGAAACCAACTCCCTCAAAATAAGATTCTTGGCATTATTATCAGATTTTATAATCATACGCTCCAACAAATCAAGCACGCGATAACTTTTGCCTAATTCAATCATTTCATCGCTGATGTTGGCCGTATATTCATCAATAGACTCCGAATCAAAAACAATTTGCTTTTGTAGGAATTCAGGTTTAACTTCTGAATATTTTAAGGCTCCAATCAGAAAAGTGACTTTAAGAAGGCTGGCTGGAGAAAATACTTCTTTCTCATTTATCCCTATCCACGGTCCATTGTTCAAGTCTCTGTAATAAACAGAAATAGAGTTCACTCGACCATCATGAATTATCTCCTTAGTGAATTCATTCAACTTGGATCTAAGCTGTTTGTCTTTCAGCGCATCAGACGGAGTGTAGCTGTCACACTCGAGCAAGGGATTGATGAACTTATGTTTTCCAGGAACGCGCGTCTCTTGAGTTTGTGCAGAAACAGGCCGAGATTCAACGTTTTCTTTCTTAAGCAGCACTCCCGAATGCCCAACGTAAAACGAGGCTATCGCTACTGCGACAATTAACCCTACCACTCCAATCCATCTAGCCATTCTACCAAGAAAATATAATGCGAAATTAATGCAGGTTTCTCAACGATTTTGACAGCCAATTAACCAATGGAAATAAAAAAAGCATCTTCGCAAATGCGAAGAGGCTTTTCCAATTTTCGACTGATAGGATTACATCATTCCTCCCATACCGCCCATTCCTCCTGGCATACCACCTGGCATACCTCCACCTTCTTCAGGTTCATCAGCCAACACACACTCGGTTGTCAGCAACATTCCTGCAATGGAAGCAGCATTCTCAAGCGCTACACGGCTTACTTTGGTCGGGTCAATGATTCCGAATTTATACATGCTTCCGTACTCATCTGTACGTGCATTGTAACCGAAATCGTCTTTTCCTTCTTTCACCTTCTGAACTACGATACTTCCTTCCAAACCTGCATTAGCAACGATCTGACGAAGTGGTTCTTCAATTGAACGAAGAACGATATCGATACCTGTCTTCTCATCAGCATTCACTGGCTTGATCTTGCCGATAGCTGCAATGGTTCTCAGGTAAGCAACTCCTCCACCAGGAACGATTCCTTCTTCAACCGCAGCACGGGTTGCATGAAGTGCATCATCCACACGGTCTTTCTTCTCTTTCATTTCAACCTCAGTTGCAGCGCCAACATAAAGCACAGCAACACCTCCAGCCAACTTGGCCAAACGCTCTTGCAATTTCTCCTTGTCGTAATCTGAAGTAGTTGATTCAATCTGTGCTTTTATTTGTCCAACACGGGCTTTGATTCCAGCAGCTTCTCCTCCACCGTTCACAACAGTTGTGTTGTCTTTGTCGATGGTGATTTTTTCAGCCGTTCCAAGGTCAGCAAGTGTAGCGTCTTCCAACTTCAGACCTTTCTCTTCGCTGATAACGGTTCCACCTGTAAGAATGGCGATGTCTTCCAACATGGCTTTTCTTCTGTCACCGAATCCTGGAGCCTTCACAGCAGCAACTTTCAGCGACCCTCTGATCTTGTTCACCACCAATGTGGCCAATGCCTCACCTTCCACTTCTTCGCAGATGATCAACAATGGTCTTCCACTTTGAGCAGCTTTTTCCAACACAGGAAGCATTTCCTTCATGTTGCTGATCTTCTTATCGTGGATAAGGATGTATGGATTCTCAAGAACCGCTTCCATCTTCTCAGCATCTGTTACAAAATATGGCGATTGGTAACCACGATCGAATTGCATTCCTTCCACAACATCAACAGTTGTTTCAGTTCCTTTTGCTTCTTCAACAGTGATAACGCCTTCTTTTCCAACTTTACTCATTGCCTCAGCAATCAGTTTACCGATTGTTGCATCGCTATTTGCAGAGATTGAAGCAACTTGCTCAATCTTAGCTATGTCATCACCAACAGATTTAGACATTTTATGAAGCTCAGCAACAACAGCTTCAACTGCTTTGTCGATACCTCTTTTCAAGTCCATTGGGTTTGCACCAGCAGCCACATTCTTCAAACCAGTTGTAACGATTGCTTGCGCAAGAACGGTAGCGGTTGTAGTTCCATCACCGGCAACATCATTGGTCTTAGAAGCAACTTCCTTCACCATTTGCGCGCCCATGTTTTCAACCGCGTCTTTCAACTCGATCTCTTTTGCCACGGTCACACCGTCTTTGGTCACTTGTGGAGCACCGAATTTCTTGTCGATGATCACGTTTCGACCTTTTGGTCCCAAGGTCACTTTTACTGCATTTGCAAGGGCGTCAACCCCTTTTTTCAATCTGTCTCTAGCGTCCAGATCGAACAATATTTGCTTTGCCATTTTATTTTAGATTTTTTGATTTGATGAATTAAACGATTGCGAAAATATCAGACTCACGCATGATGAGCACATCGGTTCCGTCAACAGTAATTTCTGTTCCCGCATACTTTCCGTAAAGGACCGTATCACCAACTTTCACAGTCATTGGCTCGTCTTTTTTACCTGTTCCTACAGCAACCACCTTCCCTTTTTGTGGCTTTTCTTTAGCCGTATCTGGAATGTAAATTCCTGAAGCTGTTTTTTCTTCGGCAACCGCTGCTTGAACCACAACTCTGTCGGCCAATGGTTTGATTTTAATAGCTCCCATTTTATAATTATTGATTTAGTGAATATTGTTTTGGTGACTCGCCCCTGTCACATTTTGTGCCATCGACCAATTGCAGACAATAGGGCTGAAATGATGGCATAGGCACAAAAAAAATGTCAGAATGTGTGACATCCTGACATTTCTTAAAATGTGTATTTGGAGATTATTCCACCGGAAGTGGCTCGCCTGCATCTTCGCTTTGCGCTGGCATGGCTGCGTTCTCTACTTGCTCTTGAATGGCAGATTCTTCTTGAGTCTCTCCTCTTTCAATAAAGAAGTTTGAACCAAGCGTAAGAACCATAAGGGCAATGGTAAGATACCAAGTGGCTTTTTCTAGGAAATCGCCAGTTCTTTGAACTCCGATAATTTGGTTTGACGATGAAAAATCGGAGGCCAAACCTCCACCTTTGCTGTTTTGAACCATTACTACGCCAACCAGTAGAAGGCAAACAACAATGATCAAAATGATAACGAGTGTGTACATTTTATAATGAATTCAGTTTATCGTCTATTTCTTTTAAACGGGCGGCAAAGTAAACGCTTTTCTCTGGATATTTCAAGCTAAGTGATGCATAGGCTTGACTTGCCAATTCGTATTTCTCTTGTTGGAAATAAATATCGGCCAGTGTTTCTGAAACAACCGTGAAATCTTCTTCCATGCTTTTGGATGCAACTTTCTGCGGATTGAAGAATTCTGCCCGCTTTCTCGGAGCATCTGATTGCTGCGTTAAGAAGTGCTCTATCAGCTCAATATTGCTTCGTGCAGGCACCGATCTTGTGCTTTTAGCATCTGCCTTTGTCTCTTGTTTGGAACTGCTTTTTCCCGATTCGGTAAAAGCCAACCATTCGCTGAAACTGAGTTCGTCTGGTCCGGTTTGCTCAGGTTCTTCCAATTCATTGGATTGAACCAATTCAGGAAGATCGGCTGTTTCTAGTTGATAGATGATCGGTTCAGGAATGAGGTCATACAACGATTCGTGTTCAACTTCTACCGTTTCAAGCTGCTCATCGCGTACAATTTCAAGTGGCACTAGCTCCGGAATTTCCCCTTCAACAGGTTCAATCGGTTTCGGCTTCGTTTTCTTTCTGTCGTGCAAATAATCGTGCAGCAACTTTCTGTCTGATGCCATTACCGCAGCCAACTGCAACTGATTCAATTGGTCGATGTGATTTTCGATCTGCAGATTTTTCGCAAGCATCATCTGTGCCGCTTGGAAGTATGGATAACGACTGATCACTTCGCGCAATTGCGCAATGCTATCCGCATTCATCAAAGCCGGGTTCTCGAGCCAATGGTAGAATTGATCTTGCGTCATTACCAGTTTACAACTGCTTCGTTGAAAATGTCCAATATCAATTGGTCGTTAATTTCTTCAATTAACGACTGCTCTACATCCGTAATGTTTTGTGTGGCATCAAAATCGGCAAATCGTGTGAACGATTTTTCGAAGCTCTTGGAATCATCCTTCGTGTCAGTGTAATTGACATTTACACTGATGGTGAGTCGGTTTTTGGCGGCTGTTTCGTTGCCTTGGATGGCAACTGGCTTAGTCTGATAGGCAGAAATGTAGCCTTCAAATCGAATATCTCCACCCTTATTCAATAGATCAAGATTGGATCTACTAATGAACAATTGGCGCAAGGCTTCGGTAAATGCCTGAGGCATATTGGCCGGTGCCAATGGTGCGTAAGAAGGGAAGAAATCGATGCTGACAGATTTGACCTCTGGTGAGATGCTAGCACCTGTGAAGGAATAGACTCCGCAACCCGCCCAAAGCGGGAAAATTAGAAGCACTAAAACCTTGAAATACGAAACAAGTGAAAACCTCGTCACTGCGAGGGAGGAACAACCGTGGTGATCTGTGTGATAGAAAGAGATTGCTTCGTTCCTCGCAATGACGCACTGTGTATTAGGCTTTCCGTTTCGGATTTCATATTTCGGATTTCGGATTTTCATTTATCCAAGGTTGTACTCTTTTATCTTTCGATAGAGCGTTCGTTCGGAGATTCCCAATTCTTGAGAAGCCGCTTTTCGCTTTCCACGATGACGCTCCAACGCTTTCTTGATCAATTCTATTTCACGGTCTTCGAGCGAAAGTGATTCTTCCACCTCTTCGTGTTCTTCGTAAGGCTGTTCTCCAGCTCTATGAACCTGTACTTCGTGAACGCTTGGCCCAAAATCGGAAGCGCCTGCCGGTGCAACATCTTGATGCAATCTTCTGATGGTAGACGCGTGATGCTCCGTTATGTCCTCGTCATTCTGACCCGACACGACATCAAGCACCAATTTTTTCAGGTCGTTGATGTCGCGTTTCATATCGAAAAGCACCTTATACATCAATTCGCGTTCAGAGAAATCTGTTTGTGCATCTCCACTTCCAGATGAACCTGATGCAGTTCTAACTGCTGGAAGATTAGTCTTGCCATGATCTGGCAAATAATTGCGCAGCACATCCACTCCTATCTCGCGCTCCTTTTCGATGATGGAAATCTGCTCTGTAATATTTCGCAGCTGACGGATATTTCCTGGCCAGCGATAATTCATGAGCATCACTCGCGCCTCTTCCGTCAGTCGAACACCTGGCATTCTGTACTTCTCGGCAAAGTCGCCCGCAAATTTCCTGAACAACAATGGCACATCTTCTTGGCGTTCGCGCAGGCTCGGAATGATGATCGGCACCGTATTCAAACGGTAATAAAGGTCTTCTCTGAATTTGCCTTTGCTGATAGCATCTGGAATATTGACATTGGTTGCAGCCACAATCCGAACATTGGTTTTCAATGGTTTGGAAGAACCAACCTTTATGAACTCGCCTGTTTCCAGCACACGCAGCAATCGTACTTGTGTTGACATTGGCAATTCGGCCACTTCATCCAAAAAGATGGTACCGCCATCTGCTACTTCGAAATAACCTTTTCGTGCTTCGTGCGCTCCAGTAAACGAACCTTTTTCGTGGCCGAATAGCTCTGAGTCGATGGTTCCTTCTGGTATGGCTCCACAGTTTACAGCGATGTAAGAACCATGCTTGCGCGAGCCCATCTGATGGATGATCTGCGGCAAAGCTTCCTTCCCCGTTCCGCTTTCTCCTGTCACCAACACCGAAATATCGGTTGGTGCCACTTGCATGGCTGTATTGATTGCATGATTGAGCAAAGGTGAATGCCCAATGATGCCGAAACGCTGTTTTATCTGATCAACTGTCATTACTCAAATTTCATTTTACGGCTGTTCCCAATAGCGTGGCCGATGTACAATCGTTCACGAAAACATCCACGTAATCGCCTTTTTTGAAATTTTCCTTCGGAAAAACAATCACTTTATTCTGAGGATTTCTTCCCTGAAGCATATCGTCCGACTTTTTGGATGTTCCTTCAACCAAGACTCGGAAGGTTTTTCCGAGATCTTTCTTATTGCTTTCATGCGAGCTTTTGGCCTGCACTTCAATTACCTCAGAAAGCCGTCTTCCCTTCACTTCTTCAGGAATATCATCTTCCATTTTCTTGGCCGCGGCAGTTCCTGGTCGTTCAGAGTATTTGAACATATAGGCAAAATCGAAACCTACCTGTTCCATCAAACTCAAAGTGTCTTGATGGTCTTCTTCCGTTTCTGTACAGAAACCCGTGATAATATCCGTTGAAAGTCCGCAATCTGGAACGATCTCTTTGATCTTGGCCATGCGCTCGAAGTACCATTCGCGGCTATAACCACGATTCATCAATTCAAGCAAGCGCGTGCTGCCAGATTGAACAGGCAAGTGAATGTAGGAGCAGATATTCTCGTATTCCGCCATCGCATACAGCACATCATCGTGCATATCCTTAGGATGAGATGTAGAGAAACGAACACGCAGATCAGGATTGATCTTGGCAACCATCACCAATAGTTCTGCAAAACTGACTGTTCCGCTAAGGTCGTTTCGAGCAAGAATGTCTTTTTTGAGGCCTCCTCCGCCCCACAAATAGCTATCTACGTTTTGACCTAGAAGGGTTACTTCCTTGTAGCCATCGGCAAAAAGTTGAGTGCACTCCTGAACAATGGATTCTGGATCGCGGCTGCGTTCCCTTCCTCTAGTGAATGGAACCACGCAGAAACTGCACATATTATCGCATCCACGTGTAATGGAAACGAAAGCACTGACGCCATTTCCGCCCAAACGGACTGGACTGATATCGGCATAGGTTTCTTCTCTGGAAAGCAAAACGTTGACTGCTTTCTGACCTGATTCGGCTACACGAACGAGGTTTGGAAGATCGCGGTAACTATCTGGTCCAACGACAATATCTACGAGTTTTTCTTCTTCGAGCAGTTTGGTTTTGAGACGCTCTGCCATGCAGCCCATTACACCGATAACCATATCGGGATTGTTCCTTTTGGCTTTACGGAAGATATTCAATCGACCACGGACGCGCACTTCGGCATTGTCGCGGATGGCGCAAGTGTTTACGAAAATGACATCGGCCTCTTCCATCACTTTGGTGGTTTCAAAACCTTCATCAATAAGCACGGATGCTACGATCTCGCTATCGGAGAAATTCATGGCGCAGCCGTATGATTCTATGTAGAGTTTCTTGCCTGTGCCTGTTTTTATAGGCATGTCCAAAGCTTCGCCTTGTCTGGTCTCGTCTATGTCTTTAACTGAAATATCTTGGTTCCGCATCTTAAAAAATTGGAGCGCAAAGGTACTTAAAAGAAATACGAATCTGTCAGTTTGGCAGACGATTGATAGCGCTGCGTGAGGGACGGAAGCGGCATCCTTTTTTGTTTTTCACAAAAAAGATATAGCGGACTGCCCGACCCGAATTTGCGCTGGGTTTGTGCGGTGGCGAGGGACACGCCCTCTTTCGTGAACGAACGGACTGAAGGCGAAGATGCTCAACAAAGGGTTTCGCTATTTTCGCCCTGCGAATGAGCTCACCGAAAACTGTTGATATTGTTGTGCCTTGCTTCAACCCAAGAAGCGGTTGGGAAACGATTCTTTCGGAGAGCGTGACAAAGCTGAAAAATGGCCTGCCTGAAGGCGCGCTGGGCTTGGTGATTCTGGTAAATGATGGTTCGACAAGCGGCATTTCGGAAGATGTGGTGGCGCAGCTGATGGCGCGAACGCCTGAACTGAAATTGATCGAATACCCGAAAAATATGGGCAAAGGCTACGCGGTGCGGATGGGAATTCGATCGAGCGAAGCTGATCTTCAGATTTATACAGATGTGGATTTTCCGTATGTGGAGACTTCGATATTTGAGTTTTACGGAGTCTTGTCGGAGAATGAAACGGATGTGGTGGTGGCGAGCCGCGGACAGACGTATTATGATTCGCTTTCGGCTTTCCGTAGAATATTATCGAAATCGTTGCGTTGGCTGAACGGTTTGCTGTTTGGGCTGAAAATAAAGGATACGCAAGGTGGTTTGAAGGGATTCAATGCTGCTGGTCGCGAGGTGTTTTTGCAAACGCGCGTGAACCGTTACCTGTTTGATCTGGAATTCATTCAACAGGCTTCGAAAGTTGGTCTGAGGCTGAAAGCAATTGACGTGAAACTGAAACCAGACATTATACTGCCATCGCCAAGCCCAACGATCTTGCTGAAGGAATTGAATAATTTCGTTCGACTTCTATTCTCGAGATAGTGCGGTTCGACAAACACGTTTTCTTTTCTGCTCTTGCGGTTGTATTGCTGGCCGTTCTGGTCTGTTTCCGGTTTTTTGGTGATGTGATCATGCATCCAGATGAATTTCTATTCGGTGCATCGGGCGATGGATTGAAGAATTATTTCTCGGTTGCCTATCAAGTAATTCATGGCGAAGGAACTTGGTTCCGTGGTATGCTTTATCCGTATGGCGATCATTTGATCTTTGCAGATGGCCAACCGCTTCTCACAAAAATTCTTTCGTGGTTCATAGAACCGGATGTGAACAATGGCCCGCAGATCATTGCCATTATGAATCTGCTGATGATCGGCAGCCTCGTTATCACCGCTTGGTCCGTGCATCGGCTGCTGGTTTGGAATTATGTGAATCCGTGGTTTGCGGTTCCTTTCTCGTTGACCATCGCCTTTCTAAGTCCACAGCTGGCGCGTTTCATCGGCCATTACGCTTTGGCTTACACTTTTTTCGTGCCGATGAGTTGGCTGCTGATTGCAGGATTCGCTCGAACCAATTGGCCGTGGTTGCTTTCGGCTTTCACTTCGGTTGTCGTGTTGGGTTTCGCTTTCCTTCATCCTTATTACGAATTCATTTTTGTGATTTTTCTAGGTTCCGTATTGGGTTGGGAATTGCTGATAAAGAAGTTCCGAATCGCTGACGTTAAAAACCTGCTACCACAACTGTTTGCATTGGTTGCTCCGCTTGTCCTTTTCATGCTTTATCAAAAATGGGTTGACCCGTATACTGATAGACCAACAGCTCCTTCGGGCATTTTCGATTACGTAACCACATTTCAGAGTGTGTTTGTTCCGGTGGCCGATCCATTCCGAACTCTTTTCAATTCATACTTCTTCCGAATTTTCATTCCTGGAAGCTGGGAAGGCAACGCTTACATCGGCATGGTGGCTTCGTTCACAGCATTTGCGTCTTTCTTGGCAATGGGCAAGCGATTATTTCATCGTAAGTGGAAAACGCTCTCGCATCCGATATTGCCGGAAACACTCAAAATCGTTTTCATTCCTGGAATCCTAACCTTGCTGTTTGCAATGGGTTTGTTTCACAAACTCGGACTTTATTGGCTTTCAGATTTCATCACGCCTATAAAGCAGTTCCGGTCACTTGGTAGAATTGCATGGATCTTCTACTACACGCTCTCCATTTGGACGGTTTATCATCTCTATGTCATGTTCCGCCATTTCCGCTCGGTGAACAAGGGCAAGTACGCGTATCACATTTCATTGATCATTGGATTGTGCGCCTTCCTTTGGATGTTGGACGCCATTGTAAATATCAAGCACAATAAGCTGCAGATGATCGACCAGACGGCACATGAAGCATTTTCAGATAAATATGTATCCCAATGGAAGACGGCTGGTGTTGTTATTGAAGATCATCAAGCCATTATGCCTTTGCCCTTTGCGCTGATCGGTTCTGAAAAGATAAGCCTGCAAGTGGGTCACAACAGTTCGTTACACGCCATAAAAGCTTCGTTCTCTTCGGGTCTCCCAATAGTTGGCGGTGCTTTATCAAGAACTTCATTGGATGTGACTCAAAAGTCTGCGCAACTTGTCAGCAATATCCTTTTTCCACGACCAATTCTGGACGCATTTGATCAGAACAAAAAGCTGTTGTTTCTGCAATCTGACGAACCTCTTACTGCGGAAGAACAACTGCTACTATCCAACGCAGAATTGGTGTTTCAGAATGCCGATTATCGTCTCTACTCTACCACGATTTCCAATATTCGCTCACTGTACGAGCACGCTTCATCACTTCCTGATTCAGTTGAATTTTCGCTGAGCAACTGCTACATCAAACCTTTGGAATTTGAAGATCATGCGGAAGAACTTTGGGGTTCACCAAGCTATGAAATGAGCTCGTCCGACAAGATCATCGACACGGTTTTTAGCCAGTCGGATACGTTGAATATCAGCTATTGGGTTAAGGTTGACCCGAATGCAGAACTGTTGCCAAACCGAGTTTATTCTATTGATCGTGTGTGGCAATCCGACAGAGGAATTGATAGAACTCCGAACCTTCAAGACGGCTGGCTTTTCGTTTCTGAAAACCTGATAACAGAAGCTGGCAAGCGTCATGTTTATACGATCTATGCACGAGGCGGAACACTGAGCCGAATACAATTACGGGCAGCCGATCAGACGATCATTCACCGCGAAGGAGAACAGGTCTACTTGAACAATATTCCGCTACACTGAAATGGAATTTTCTGGTTTCCGAAAGACGCTTGCTTGGCTATTTGCTGTTGGAGTCTGTTTGTTCATCACCAAAATGTATCACTTTGGAGATCGGATGGATGACGTGATCTGGTCCGATCAAGAAGGGTATTACGTCTATTTACCTGCCATTTTCATCCACGGTGGATTCGAACACGTAGAATGTATTTCCGGTTGTGACATTGTAGAAACCGCGAACGGAACACGTGCTTTTACTAAGTACACTTATGGTGTGGCGCTTTTAGAAAGTCCGTTCTTTCTGGTCGCCAATGCAATGGCGCATGTTCTTGGATATCCAAGAGACGGCCGTTCCATGCCATACGTGTGGGCAGTAATGATAGCTGCCATTTTTTACATGCTTGCAGGTTTGCGGTTGCTCGCCAAATTGCTTTCAGAACTTGGGTTCAGTCGCCTTGTTTCGTGGCTTGTTTCCCTTGGAATGTTGTTCGGAACAAACCTTTTCCATTACACTTTCCGAGAATCGGGAATGTCGCATGTTTATTCGTTTTTCCTGTTTTCTGCGTTGATCTATGGCTCGCATCGAAAATTGAATTCCGAGCATCTGAAGTGGCGGTTAATGACTGCCGTTAGTTTAGCGCTTATCATCCTTATTCGACCAACCAACGTAATTGCCATTCTCATTCCAATGCTTTGGGGAATTGACACGAAAAACTTTAAAAACCACCTCAAAAAATGGTTCAGCGATTTTCGATGGTTCCTGTTGTTTGGTTTGACACTTGCTATCCTTTTTCTGCCACAAATGCTTTACTGGAAGCACATGACGGGCAGTTATATTTTCTATTCATACGGAAGTGAAGGTTTCGTTTTCTGGAACCGTCCGAAAATGTTGAAAGTCCTGTTCAGCCCACAAAATGGCTGGTTGATCTATTCACCAATTGCTCTATTAGGACTATTGGGAATTGGAATGATGATCAAACGCCATCAAAAAGGATGGCTACTTCCGATTGTTACTTTGTCGCTTGCAACATACATTTTCGGAAGTTGGTGGGCTTGGTGGTTTGGTGGCGCTTTCGGTCACCGCTGTTATGTCGATTTTCTTCCAATACTTGCGTTGCCATCAGCTTTCGCGGTCGCTGAAATAGGAAAATCAAACCGTATAGTTGCGCTTGGCTTCGCAATAATGGCAATACTCGCCCTCTACGTCAACCTCAGAATGAGTTACGTTTACGAAGGGATGTGGGACGGCCCGAATTGGGGCTGGTACGATTATATCGGAAAACTAAAACAGGCTTTCTTCCGCTAACGGACCATCGAGAAAGTGCCGTGATAAAGATGCGGCTCGCCCAGTAGATCAACTGTTTCAATCTTATAAATATAAATTCCCTGAGGAACTAATTTCCCATGGAACTTACCATCCCAACCATTATCTAAACTGGATGAGAAGAACAATTCTTGATCCCATCGATTGTAAATGGTCATGTTGAATGACATGAGGCTTTGACCCTGTGGAACCCACACTTCATTCACTCCGTTGTTGTTTGGCGTAAACGCGTTAGGGATATACAAGGTGTAATGCGGATCGACCTGCAAAGTGCCATAAGTAGTATCCAAACATCCGTGCTGCGTTGCTACAATCTGCGTAATCGAATACATTCCAGTGTCGGGGTATTCGTAGATGGTTTCCATTGAAATCACGTGATCTTCGAAAGGATGAAATGTGAATTCGCTGCTCACAATACTATCTGCCAAGTTGGTGACAGTGACAACTGGATCAATGATGTCCAGATGCTGAGAACTCAACGAAAACAAAGCCGTTGGCTTCTTATAAACCTGTAGATAGTTGTTTTTCACTTCACTATCTGCGCAACCTTGTGCCGTTACTACATTTAAACGAACGGTGTAAGTACCAGCTTCGAACATACTCGTGGGATTTCGAAGGCTTGAAGAAGTACCATTTCCGAACGTCCAAGTACGGTACAAAGAGCTGTTACCGTTATAAGATTGATCTTCGAAGCTAACGAGCAACGGCTCACATCCTTCCAACACATCGCTTGAGAAATTAGCAACCGGCATTTCATAGACTTGAATTGTTCCTACAAATGGTTCGCTGATGCAACCATTATCTTCGATGATCAAGGTGACATTTTGCGGCCCTGGTGCATTGAAAATGATGCCTTGTGGCTGACGAAGTATGGAACCAGTAGGAAATCCTACGGGACCGAAATTCCAAGAAAAACTGGCATTCGGCCCAAAATATCCGCTAGCAAGTAGATTGAAAGAATTCACGTTAAAACACTTTCCATCTGGAATGGCAAACTCAGCAGTTGGCGTTGGGAAAACGGTTACCTGAACCGTATCGTAGTTCTTACACCCTTGCTCTTCTGCTTTCAACACGTAATTCAAGACCTGAACATCATGTGTTGGATTGACCAATTGAACTGTGGTGAGAGAAGCAGTTGGATCCAACACTCCATTGATCGGTGTCCAACTGTAATTGACACCAGCTATTGGTGCTGAACCGATAGGACCAGAATCGCCAGAACAAAAAGAAATATCTGAGCCAGCATTCACGGCTGGCGGCCCTAATATTTCTATCTGTGCCGTTTGATTGATGGAAACGCATCCGTTCCAAGCCACGGTCAGATCTACATCGTAAATACCAGGAGCAGCCCAAAGCACAGCCAACGGTCCAATTCCATTTCCGTTGGTAATTGTTCCACCCACAAAATTCCATTGAAACTGAGCTGCAGCATTCGCATTTCCTGTATAATTTACCAACATAGGAGTGCCCGCGCAACCCACAGCTGGAAGATTGAAATCGGCCGTTGGTGGTGGCGTAATGGTTACAAGCACCGTATCATCATTGGAACAGCCATCGCTTCGGGTAACTGTTACGATGTATTCCATATCCACTTGAGGCGTACAAAGCGGATTGTAAATTCCCGTATTGGAAAGATCGGTAGCTGGACTCCATTGAAATGTACTGTTCGGAGCGCTGGAACTCGCATTGAGTAGCACACTTCCACCAATGCATACCGAAACATCGTTTCCTGCAAAAGGCGTTGGGCCGTCATCTACGGTTACGGTTACGGAATCTGAAACCGCAGCAGAACCGCAGTTATCGGTTACCGAAACGTGATAGACCGTAGTTTGCGTTGGTGCTGGAGTGATATTCTGCGACACTCCAAGTCCATTGTCCCACGTATATGTAAAGAGACCTCCGCCACCTTCTGCAACGCACCATGAAATGGCGTTTCCAACACAAATGGTCGTGTCATTACTTGTGGTGGTACTGATGGGAGAAAGGTCATTAATGTAGATTCGAAATGTATCTGTAAGGCCACACGTGGATGTGACCACCACAAATTCAACGTACTCTATTCCTTCAGCAACATTATCGTTGATAGGAGAAATGGTAAACGAGACGCTATTCTGCCCAGCAGGAATAATGATCGTGCTGTCGGTCTGATTAAGTTCTGGTATCGGATCGTAGTCAATTCCCCAACCTGCGGTCGAGCCAGAAATCCAAATAGGCACAGGGAAATCCTGTGTGATAACCGAGCCATTGAGCGTAAGGGTCACTGTAGCATCGTTACAGCCTTCGTAAGCTGTAGAATCTGCAGCGGCAGTGGCTGTTTCAACCACGATACTTCCTGTCGTCAAACTATTCTCCTCAATAAAACAACTCGTGTCGAAGCTCTGATCAAATCCACCATCAGATTGCAAAAACCTTAGATGATACGTTTCTCCGCAGATCACATCTCTTGATGCTGTCATCACAGTTGTTATTCCTCCGAACACCAAAAGAGGATTACCTACATTATCAATGTAATAGGCGGGATTTCCGCAACCTTGGTTGTTGATGGTCGTGATCTGAATTGGGGTTGAAGTGCCAGGGATGAGGGCAATATTAGTCTCTGCCAACGGGACACTTACGCCAGTTATCGTGATGGCAAAAGGATCTACATAATTAGAACAAGAAAAATTTGGATGCTCTTCTGAACAGAAGACATACTTGAACTGTACGTAATCTGCATTTGGAACGAAATCAAACTCAAGAATAATGGCATCTCCAGATGTTTCCCCAGTAAGGTTGTCTAAATAGGCACTTCCAGGTGTTCCAAGATCGGTTGAAGCAAAATTGATCTCAGGTTGAGCTGCTTCCGTGACATCGCCATTGCTTAATCCAACGCCTGAAGAAATCCCCAGACCAGTTGGATTGGCTGCTGTTGTAAACGCGCCAATAGCCAGTGGCGAACCTGTAATGGAAGCGTTACTAACCACAACTCCAGGGCCGGCAATGATCTCTGCTAATTGCTGTGCAGTCTGACCTGTTGTCACCACCATTTGCGCAGAAACATTGGCCACAAGCAAAAGCAATGAGACAAGAATAAAAAGGATGAATCTGTTGAACCTCAAGGTCAAAATTTTGGCGCGCGAATTTACTTAATCGTTTACGATAATGCTACTTCAGCAATGTTACGTGCCCGGATTCCTTGATGATCGTGTTTTTCACGGAACGGGCTAGTATTCGATAGGCATAGACGCCCAAAGGCATGATCTGGTTGCCTCGATTATTCAATGTTCCATTCCATTTTTCAAATGGGTCAGTTGAGTGAAAAATCAGCTTGCCCCATCGGTCATAAACCCACATTTCGTATTCGCTGAAACCGAAAGCCTTCGGCCCCCACGTATCGTTAATGCGATCGTCATTCGGAGTAAATGCGTTTGGAATCCAAAACCGCACTTCCGGTTCCACTCGAATCCAAACCGTGTCTGAAGTTTGGCAACCATTGTCATCGGTGAAGATCATGATGGCTTCATAGTTCCCTGTGTCAGTATAGAAATGCTCGTATTCACACATGGGCACCTGATCAGAAAACGAAGCGCCATCTCCAGTAAAAAGAGCGCATTCTGTAGCGCTGGAAGTCGTTCCTGTGAAGTTGAAAACAGGATCGAATACGAATTGAATATTGGTATCCACTGTCAATTCGCCATCTGGTATTGGCCAAACTTCCACAGGCTGCTGAACAAGATAAGTTGAAGTGTCCACGCAGCCATTCGAAGTCCAAATGGTCAGCGAAACATCATAAATTCCCGATTCTAAATATTGATGCAGCTCACGTTCGCCTGTTGCAGATGTTCCATCTCCAAAATCCCAGCTCAACTCATAACTGGTTGCGGCATACGAACTATCGAGAAACAAAATCCCCAACGGGGCGCATCCACGCAGATCGCCCGATGGGAAATATGCATCTGGTCGCGGCAAGGTCTGAATGGTGGTGCTTGTCTGGTCGGAACAAATATTGTCCGTCACCGTCAGCGATATTTGAAACGTTCCCAAAGCTTCGAATGAAATTCCAGTTGGATTTTGATCGGTGCTTGTGGCTGGCAACCCATTGGTGAATTCCCACTGGAATGTGGCGCCTCCGCCAAACGTACCCGAAGCCTGAAAATCAAATTCATTGGAATCTGAACAGACATCGCCATCAATCACGATATCGGCAACAATCTGTTCAAAAACTTCAACGATTGCCACGGTTGAATCAGCGCAGCCAAACCCTGGATTGGCGACCAGCGTTACCACATAAGAACCCGTATCCGGATAAGTAAAAACAGGATCTTCCAAATTGGAGGTATCGCTTAATATGCCTTCAATTCCAAAATCCCAATGAAAGTATTGAGCGTTGATGCTGTTGTTGCCAAATGAAACCTGCAATCCGCTGCATGGGTCGTGAAACGAAGATTGCACCGGAATGACCGCTTGAATATTAGATGAACAATTGACCACGTTGAACTGAAAATCGCGCTTATTAATGCTGATGAGCTGTCCATTTCGATATTCTTCCACACAAACACCCACCACGTATTGTCCTGCCTGAGTTGGAACGCCCGTAAGTTCTCCAGTCACGGGATCAATGGTCAATGCAGGTGAGGCATCTATCGGATAGGCATTCGAATAGCCCGAATTCCAATTGATGTTGGTATATGGCGGTGCATCGGGTGGAACTGGTGCAGGCATTGCCTGACTACCACCATGAAAAGGCGTGCAAAGCGAATAAACAAGTTGATCTCCATCAGGATCCGTAGCTGAATGATCAAAGATCAATTCATCTCCAATGCATAGCGCCAAAGGCGGGAAATTGTTGAAATACGGACTGCTGTTGCAGGAATTCAGGGCTTCTTCTGGGATTTCAACGTAATACGTGGAGCCTTGAGACCCTGGCGAAGTTAGATTGATGATACTTTGGTTTCGGCAGCAACGCTGGTAAGCCACATAATATCCTCCTGCGATAAACGGCAGATGTGCCGTTATGGTGTAAATAGCCTCTTCCACACAAATATCAGGCGGTGCCTGCAAACATGGGTTGTTGATGACCACATCCAACAACTGAGAACCATTGTAAGGTGCTGAAAGGGTGGTGACAAGTGCTCCAGCAGCATTGAAAATGCCAATGGCAGCTGGGTCATCGAAAGGTGCACCAGAACTATAACAATCACGGTAAACTTTAAGCGTTATCCGATAATCATCACTTCCCAAACATTCGTAGAAAATTTCTCCACCAACCAAGTGCTCTGCTTTAACAAAGCTGGCAGATGAAAGGCAGATGAACAGAACGAAGAAAAATTTCAATCGCATGGGCTGAGGTCATTCTCACGGAAGCACGAACAGAGACCCTTTTTCCCTCACATCAATCCCAATTGGCGGATGAACCACAATGCTGTAGATGTACATTCCAGCAGGAACCAGACTTCCTTTGTAGGTGCCATCCCAAACTGTATCGTCTTTAAAACGACCGAACTTCAGCCTGTTTCCCCATCTATCAAAGATCTCCATATCGTAATAAAGGTAACCTTCTCCGATCATTCCGAACTCGTCATTGATACCATCGCCATTTGGCGTAAACGAATTCGGAACATAGACGTGCAACGGAGGATAAACGGTAACGGTGTCTTCCACCGTAGCCTCGCAACCATTGCTGTTTGTAACGGTCAAGGTTACTATGTAAGTTCCTTCTTCAAGATATTCGTGCAATGGCGATTCTCGAAAACCAAAGGTTCCATCTCCAAAATCCCATGCAAAATCGGTTATATCTGTGGAGCTGCTAGTGAACTGAACAGTACTGTGAGCAGTCAACTTACTCGTGAAGGAAACATCCACCTCATCAACGATCACGTTTGCCTGACCGTCTTCTGTAATGCCGCAGCTATCGGTTACTTGCAGCAGAACGGTTGTGCTCGCAACAGGACTGACCGCGTATGTGGCATCGGTTCCAGAACCATCCCAGAGATAGGTGATATTGCCAAGACCGCCCGAAACCTGCGCTTCAAGAATGGCCTCTTCGCCATTACAAATGATCGCGTCTGTTACATTCACTTGAATGGGTTGATAATTTGGAATAGTGATGGAAGTGGAAGCCGTAGCTGTAAAGCCGCAAGTATCGGTCACCATAACCGTGTACGTACTGCTTGAAAACGGATTTACCGTGACGCTACCAGTGCTTGAAGATGTTCCTGCCCATTGGTACTGATAAGTTGGATATCCCCCAGTAGGGACAACACTTATGATCCTTTCCTCCGGACAGATAAGCGATACGTCTGGAGATATCTGCAAGGTCAATGGCAATGCATCTTGAATGGTGATGGTGACAGATGTGGCTGGTCCGGTTGCACACGGGTTAAGCTGATCGAGAACAATGGTCAAGTTTTCGGTACCTTCCAAAACACCATCTTCTATTACGTTGAAGCTAATTGTTGTGGTAGCTTGTCCTGCAGGAAACGTGATTGAACTCGGCAAGTTCGAAATATCGGCACCAACAGTTGCCGTGCCGCTGAACGCAAGTCCAACAGTCAAAGGCGCATCGAAAGGAGCAGACCGCTCGAAGGTCAGTGTCGTAGAACTACATCCCTCTACAAGATCTTGACCTCCGGAAGTAGCTGAAAAACTTGACTCCGCACTCATACTTACCGTTGGGCTGCTAAAACTTCCGGCCTCTAGAAAAACGGCACTATCATAGGTGCCATCACCACCATCTGCAATTGCCAAACGAATATGATAGGATTGGCAAGGGGTTAGTACGGCCTGCGCTGTAAGTACCTTCGTAAATCCATTGTAACTTACCGTTGCACCGCCTGATTCGCCTGGATCATCTCCATTATCTATGTAATACTGAGAATTGGTGGATGCGTTCACGTTCAACATCGTTATGGGCAACGTTGTACCCGGCAGAAGCGCAATATTCGATTCTCCCGAAATTCCAGGCCCGCTGATCAAGAAGGCAAAAACATCGTTGATAGAGACTGAAGTATCAACCCAAACCATGTATTCATCTGACGCAAATACGTATCTGAACTGAACTGTATCTGACGAAGGGATAAAATCGAATTCAAGAATGGACGCATCGTAGGTTCCGACCGAAAGACCAGAAATGGCGGTAAGTGCCGCATCGCCAGGGGTTGAAAAACCTGTCCCATCTTCTGCCAAGGATCCAGCTTGTGTGTTATTCGGGCCTATTGCATCTATTACACGTCCAGTAGAGAGGATAACTCCAGATGAGAGACCGATGTTGGAAGCTGATCCATCAAAAAATCCTCGCGAAGCAGCATTTCCTGTGAATTGAAAATTACTTACCTGGACGCCTTGTCCGATCAATACGTTCTCTACAAGCTGCTGTGGTGTGTAACTGGCATCTATCTGAAGCTGCGCCAAGGCCGTTTGAACGGTCATGACCAAGATCAGCAAAAGACAATATGAACGAATAAACGTCATTTAGAACGAACAAAGATAGCTACGCGCGTTTCCAGCTTTGAACTCCATTCTGCCGCAGATGTTTCGCAATCATTAAAAACTAAATTTGGGCGAATCAAAATGTGTGAAATGGACATCAGAACAGTTGACAATTACATTGAATCCAACAAAGACCGATTTTTAGACGAACTGGTAGACCTTCTCAAGGTTCCGTCTGTCAGTGCCGATCCAGCGTTTAGTAAGGACGTGCACCGCGCTGCTGAGTTGCTCGCATCGCGACTTACAGAAATTGGGATTGATGCGGTGGAAATCTGCCCAACAGCAGGTTATCCTATCGTTTATGGAGAAAAGATCTTGGATTCAAGCTTACCTACAGTGTTGGTCTATGGACATTACGATGTGCAACCAGCTGATCCTATTGAACTTTGGACTTCTCCTCCATTTGAACCTGTGATCAAAGACGGAAAGATCTATGCGCGCGGTGCCTGCGATGATAAAGGCCAAATGTACATGCATGTGAAAGCAGTGGAATTGATGATAAAAACCACTGGGCTTCCATGCAACGTCAAGTTCATGATTGAAGGCGAAGAAGAAGTCGGATCTGACAATCTTGGCTTATTCGTTAAGTCGAACAAAGAACGTTTGAAAGCCGATCTGGTACTTATTTCTGATACAGGAATGATTGCCAACGACATTCCTTCGATAACGGTCGGTCTTAGAGGATTGAGTTACATTGAAGTGGAAGTTACCGGCCCAAAACGTGACCTACATTCTGGACTTTACGGTGGCGCGGTCGGCAATCCGATCAACATTCTTTGCGACATGATTGCTTCGCTGCATGACGAAAACAAGAAGATCACCATTCCTGGATTTTATGATGATGTGATTGAAGTAAGCACGGAAGAACGCGCTCAAATGGCCAAAGCGCCTTTCAGCGAGCAGAATTACTGCGATGAACTGGACATGAAAGCAACTCAAGGAGAAGCGGGTTATTCCACACTGGAGCGAGCAACCATCCGTCCAACGTTGGATGTAAATGGAATTTGGGGCGGCTACATTGGCCAAGGAGCCAAAACAGTGTTGCCGTCAAAAGCGCACGCCAAAATCTCTTGCCGTTTGGTGCCAGGACAAGACCCTGATAAGATCACTGAACTCGTATTGAAGCATTTGGTGTCTATTGCACCATCTTCGGTGAAAGTAAAAGCAACGCCTCACCATGGCGGACAACCATACCTTACTCCAACCGACTTTCCAGGTTATCAAGCAGCACACAAGGCAATGGAAACCACGTTTGGAAAAGCGCCTCTTCCGATGCGCAGCGGTGGAAGTATTCCTATTGTTGCGATGTTTGAAGAAGAACTCGGATTGAAATCTGTGTTGATGGGATTCGGACTCGATTCAGATGCCATCCACTCACCAAACGAGCATTTTGGCGTTTTCAATTATTTGAAAGGCATTCAGACCATTCCGTTCTTCTACCAATATTTGGCCGAAGGGTAAATTGGAAGCTCTGCGATCTGAAAACTTCGCAAAAAAATTGTCCTTGAAATAAGAAAGCCACGCAATAATCGTGGTAATCCTACTGTTAGAATAACTACCAATTCCAAGCCGATGGTAGCTGCTTCTCACGTTCGATTTCTGGTATTCTTGCCACTACTTTTTGCACTCGCTTCTTGCGAAGACAATCAGTTGGTTGTGGTTGAGAAACCTGTTACATCCATGTTTCTGACCCTGACTCCGGATTCTGGACAGGTGGTAGTGCTGAGCTGCCTTGATAACGATGGTCCAAGCGGCAATCCTCCGTATGTGAATAACGTTCGCATTCGCGCAAATACCGTTTATCGAGGTCAACTCATCTTAGGGAATCAAATTCCGATATCGTCCGCTAAACTCGAACACATAATTGACAGCACCTCAGTAGAAGCACTGCCCGAAACGCACCAAATTTTCTTTACCGTATCAAACGAATTGAACCTACATGTGGCTTATGATGATGCTGACGCAAATGGATTCCCCGTTGGGATGAACACCATTTTCAGCTCTGAATCCACTTCAAAAGGAGAACTGAAAATTCGAATCGTACATGAACCCAATAAATCTGCCATTGGCGCAGCAGCTGGAATTGATGTGCGAGTAGGTGGAAAAACAGACGCAGAAGCTACCTTTCAGATTGAGGTAATTGACTGACTACGAGAAATTGGATTGAAACGAATCCAATGTTAAACCTTTGTTGAATCAAGCCGTCCGAAGCTTAGACTTGTTATTTTTGGTTCAACCTTCTCTGTTGATACTATGAAACATGTAATGGGACGTTCGTTGATTTTGTTCTCAATTGTAATTGCGCTGGTTTCTGGCTGCACCAAAGACGAGATCATTATTGACGACAATACCGCACCACCAGATTCAACCATTTCAGCCTTGGTCATCAAGAATTATGTGACCAAATGCTACATAAGCCTCCTTGGCCGCGAGCCACATGCGCAAGAACAGCAAGATGGAATTGCGTTGCTTGATGCAAATAATCTGAGCGTTGCAAGCCGCAAGTCCATGCTCGAAGACATCATGGACAATCAAGAATATCTAGACAAGGTTTTGGAGATCAATTCGCTGAAACTGCTGAATGGCCCTTTCGACACTTCGGCCGTTCAAGAACAGCTTTACCTATATAACTTGATCATTTTGGACCCACAATACGCTGATTTTGTGGACATCATACAAGAAGGCATTGATAATCTGGAAGTGCTTTTGACCACGCCAACCGAATTCAGAAACGGCACCATTGGCATGCAGGAAATGCAGCGCAGATTGGTGTACAACGAAATTTACGATCAAATAAACATGGGTTCGTACAATTATGTACTTAGTCTGTTCAATAATTTCCTTTTCCGCGACCCAACAGAAGATGAGCACAATTCGGGCATTACCATGGTAGATGGGTTTGTGGCAGTTCTCTTTTATCAGACAGGAAATTCGAAGGAAGCGTTCATCGACATCTTCCTTCATTCAGACGATTATTATGAAGGACAGGTAAGAGAGCTTTACCAACGCTACCTCTTCCGCGAGCCGAGTTCTGAAGAACAAAGCTATCACTCAACCAGATACAAGGAATCGTCAGATTACGAAAGATTGCAAGAGGACATTCTATCATCAGATGAATTTGCCGGACTATGACCATGCGTAAAATCATACCACAACTGCTGCTCGCAGGCACGCTTAGCCTGATCCTATTTTCAAGCTGCCAAAAAGAGAAAGACATCATTTATAATGTGAATGATGTGAATGTTAACAAGCCTGACGCCAACAAGGATTATGTAAAAAGCCTTTCGGAGTTCATCTCCATTGCCTATGCTGATCTGTTCGGACAGAATATCAGTCAGGCTCAATTGCAAACACTGGCCGTTCCTTATTCTGGTTTTGGAGATCTGAAATTGATTGAAGACCTCATCATCAAGAATTTCTTGAATTCTTCCTCGGTAAATGTTCCGACAGATGCCAACATGCGGGAAAACATCAATCAGTTTCTTGCTGATACGTATCAGAAGTTTTTCAATCGAAACCCGAATGAATTTGAGCTGTGGTATATGAACAATCTCATTACCGAGAATGCAGACATCACGCCCGAGTTGGTGTATTACGCGATTATGACATCAAACGAGTACCGATATTATTAATTCCATCGCCATGAAAAGAAGAGGATTCATTAAAAAGGCAACGGCTGCAACTGCGGGCGCATTCATGGCTCCATACATACTTCCTTCGGGAAGATTGTTTGCAGCAACTGGAGCTCGCGTTGTGGATCACGTGGTTTTCTGCCTGTTTGCCGGTGGCGTTCGAAATCTGGAATCTGTGCACAAAGCAGATGGAAATCTTATGCCAAACACACTTGTAGGCAACGAAAGCATTTCTACCGATATTGCTTCTGGAGTTCAATCGCTTGGACAGGTTGGCACCACTCGCTTGCAAGAAATGGGAACGCTTTACAAGGAATTCCGATTTGCGCAAGGCCCGACAGGTCACTTTAGCGGACATTCTTCGGTGATGACCGGAGTTTACAATCTCAACGACATCAACATTCGCCAACGGCCGCAAACGCCAACGGTTTTTGAGTATTACCGCAAGCACAGCGATCCTGCAGCCAACGCGCTCAACGCTTGGTGGGTAAGCAATGCCTTGGGGCCTTATCCAGCACTGAATTACAGTTCGCATCCGGAATATGGTGCGCTTTATGGCGCCAACTACATTCAACCTGCATCCATTATCAGCAATGCAGGATATCAAGCATTGGGCAATCCGAAAACGTTCACGCAAAATCAAAATAATCTGGTTGGCCAAATGCGTGGATTCTTTGACAACAATTTCGAAAGTCAGACCATTGCAGGTTCAGCGGGTATTTCCAATGCCAAGTCAGATATTCCGGAAGTGCAACAGTTTCTCTTGGATTCGTTGCAGGAAGCAGCCGGAGGACAATACGAAAACCCGTGGGGTTTAGGCGGTATGAGCCCAGACATGTTCAACATCTTCTTTGCTGAAAAGGTGATTCAGCGTTTTCAGCCTGAACTGTTGGTAGTAAACATGCAAGACGTGGATGTGTGTCATGGCAATTTCACGTCTTACGCCAACAACTTGATGCGAGCGGATTACGCATTGGCGCATTTGTGGCAAACCATTCAATCAACAGCAGGAATGGCCAACAATACCATTATGATCGCTTTGCCGGAACACGGACGAAACTTACTGCCAAACACGGTGATTGACCCATATGGACGCTATGCGCTAGACCATACGAATGATGACATGTCGCGAGAGATCTTCTGCTTAGTTGTGGGGCCAAACGGCAAGGTTGTTCAGAACCAAGTGATCAGTCAGGTTCAGGGACAAAGTATCGATGTGGTTCCGACCATTGCCAAAATTCTTGGTTTCTATGATGATGTTTCAGGATTCTTGCCTGGCCAACCACTAAACGCAGCTTTAGCATGATGAAAGCACGCTTAAAAAACAGCTTACTGGGTTTCACTCTTCTGATGATGAGCGGAATAGTCATATCCGTTGTTGGTTGCAAGGAAGATACCGTTATCCCACCAAACCCGTATGACGATATCGTTTACCCTACTCCGCCATCTCCTATCGATACCCTCGACCCGAATACGATTGTGGCCATTCACCGCGACATTCTTCAACCTAGATGTGCGGTTCCCGGTTGTCATGATGGTAATTTTGAACCAGATTTCAGAACGGTTCAAAGTTCAAGCTCTACTTTGGTGTATGCGCGGCTCATAAAGAACAACGCTGACTCAACATTTGCATATCGGGTCATTCCGTTTGATACGGCCCAATCGGTATTGCACGAACGATTAACCAACTGCTGCTTTGCCAATACCAACGACAGAATGCCTCAGGATAATATAGGCGTGCCTCTCGAAAGTGCATTTATTAAGCGCATTGAGAATTGGATAATGAGTGGCGCCAAAAACATGTTCGGAGAAGTACCGAGCTATCCCAATCAAGCACCACAGGTCACGTTTTATGTTGGCGCAGACACGATGAGTGTTGACGCAGTGATTGCTGCGGCCAATCTGAACTTTCCATTGACCTCGGCCGGAAATCGAATTGATGGCGTGTATTACAATCCTTTCATACTTACATCAAGCCAAAATGCGGCATTGGTCATAGTGGTTGAAGATGACAGTACCAGCCTTGCCAATTTGCAAGGATCGAAGATGAAATTCTCGTACGATCCAGACGATTTTTCGCCAAGCGCACCGGGTTTCCATCAGTTAAATGCGCAGTTCGTCAATTACCCAGGATTTCAATATTGGTACGTTCAGTTCAACGCATCTTTATTCAACTCAGATAATGTTGTTTACATGCGCTATTATGTGAGTGATGGCGAAAATGAAACAGAAATGCCGCGCGATGAAATGGTAATTCAATACAAGACCTTCTGGTCGTTTTATATTCTACCATGATGAAAAATTCCGTTTGGGTATTATTGAGTTCTGTTGTTCTTCTTGCAGCTTGCCAGAAGGATACAAGCATTAGCGAAATCCCAGAGATTTCCTTCCAAAGCGTGGTTCCTAATGTGGTTAGCGAATATCAGGATTCGCTGTATTTCAGCATTTCTTATCGCGATGGCGATGGCGACTTGGGCGAAAACAACACGGAAGAAAACAATCTTTTCATTCAGGATTCGCGCAATCAGGTTACTTACGGATTCCGTATTCAGCAATTGGCACCTGAAAATGCAACCATTACCATTCAAGGAACAATCAACGTGACTCTGGCAAATACGGCCATCATAAATGGAGGAGCAAGCGAGTCTGTAACCTATACAATTTGGGTTGTGGATAGGGCTGGAAATGAAAGCAACCGTGTAAGTTCAAGCACCGTTACGGTGAATGCCCAGTAACTAATCCTGTTTTCTGTAAGGAATAAAGCGGAAGAACATTTTCACTTCCACTTCTTTCGCCACATTGTCGAACACCACGCCTGGGATTTTCACAGCGTGATCAGCGAGTAGGATCTTAAAATCTGTGACAAGCGTAGCAATACTGTCTTCGCAGCTTATTACTCCGTTATACGTTCCCACTCGGTCAATTCCATGCACATTCAGCATTCCTGTGGCCTCAATCTTATAAACCGTATCAATGGAAAGATCTAGCGAGTCTGAAAGTTTACCTCGGAATGTGGCATAGGGAAATTTACTCGGCTCCAGATAACCTTCATTGAAATGCTCTTGCATCAATGTATTGTCAAACTGAAACGCTGCTATCGGAACCTGAAACCTTAGCGTTCTGGTAGACATCTCGATGATGGCGGTAGAAGCCTCATTGTGTGCCTTGATATCTTCCAAAGGTGTGCTGGAAAAAAAGCTTACCGAGCTGGTATCGCTCGTATAAACCGACTGGCCGGACGCTCGATCGACCCACGCGAACAGCAGCAAACCTGCCATCCAAAAATGGATTTTCTGTGCAACTGGAACAACAGATGAGTGCGGCTGAAACATGACTGCTAAAAAACAAAAAAGGTGCCGTTAAGCACCTTTCTTGTTTTGCAATTTGTATCACTTATTTCACCAATAGCTTTTTCACGGTAGATTTTCCTCCAGCCTCTATTTGCATGAAGTAAACGCCAGTATTTAAGCTCTTAGATTTCACATCAATCTTGATGTTACCACCCTGATGTTTTTCTTCCAACACTTTTCGGCCTTCTACATCAAACATGGTGATCATAATTTCTTCGTCTACATCCTTAGCTGCAACGGTGATCTCATCAATTACTGGATTTGGATAAACAGAAAGCGAAGCTAAAGCTGCTTCGCTGAGACCCACACCAGTGGCTTCATTGATCGTAAGCGATTCTGTAGCAATGACATCACCATCTGTAGAACCATTGTTGTTAGCAAAATTTCCAACTGCATAGAACGTAACTGCACCTGAACCAGAAATTGGTGCAGTCCATTGAAAATCCCACGACCTTGAACCAGAACCCGAGGTTCCATTGAAGCTGTGCGTCAAGTAGTCTCCTCCAACAATCTGCGAACCTGTGCCAGCAACAAGGTCACCCAAGACAGTTCCAAGTGAATTCTGTGGAGAGAGTTGAAATCCGAATTTTGCGCCACCCACCTTGATCAGCGTAAGAGTCATATTGTAAGTTGTTCCTCCCACATAGCCTGTTCCCGGCACATCCGATGAAAGTTCAATGGTCTCATTCGTCAAAGCAGGGCCACCGATATGACATCCCGACCGTGCACAGGTCTGACCATCTGCTGGTGATCCGGTGTGACCTGGAGGTCCTCCCGCATTGTTGGTGTGCGCCATTCTAAAATTGTAGTCGTAGACCATTCCTGTCGTCAAGAGCAACGATAGTATAAGGGTAAATTTTTTCTTCATGTTGATGGTTTAAGATTTCTGGTTAAAGTAAAAGTTAAATTAATTTTTTGAAAGCCGCAGTACGGACAAATTCACAAAATGTTTGGGGGTAGACATGAATTAAATGGCAAGGTTGCTTTGAGAAGCACGCTTTCATATCAAAGAACTTTGGCATTGGGATGGCACAATACATCACCTGATCAACATCATCTTGCCAAAGCCGCTTTCAATCCATTTATCGGCACCACTATCGCGGTGTTTGATGTAATCGCCTTGGAGGCGTGCCACCATACGGTAGAGGTAAACACCATTGGCGAGTTGGTCTCCGTAGGTGTCTTTCCCGTCCCATGCATATTGGGTCACGTTTCGGCCAATGTTCATCTGCCCAAGATCGTCCATCGTAATTTCTCTGACCACTTTGCCTGTAATTGTCATGATCTGGATCTTGAAATAATCTGGCTGTTGTGAACCTGTAAGTGTAAACACGAATTGTGTTGAGGTCGAGAACGGATTAGGGTAATTGAGCACGTTGGATACCGTTGCTTCGTTGATCACCTCGAAACTGATTCGGTAATACTGATCACCAGCCGCATTGTTCGACTGGTCGTAGCCCTGCACCCAAAGTTCGTACACACCATCTACCGCAAACTCGGCAGGCCATTCGATGCGTGCCTTATTGTCGGGTGCCTGTCCTGGATAAAATTGCATGTTGGTGAAATTCTTGAACCAGATACGCTTGAGCGACTCGGTGTCGGGCATTTTGAGGAATACCTGAAAATCGGAGGTATCGTTGAGTAATCGGAATTGGCTTTCGTCATCCAGCTCAATGACCACATATGGCTTGGCCGAAACGATATCTCCATCGAGAATATGGATTCCATCGAAAGTGACATCCATAATCGGATTGATGCCATCTCCATTTACCGCAAATTGTACGCTTGCCAAGTTGTTGAAATGGTATTGCTCCAATTGATCATAGCCATATTGCTGGTCTGGTCTGCGGGGGTTTACCTCTACCCAGAAGACGTTTCCGCCCAAAAATTGGATTGGGTTGGTGACGATGGTATCGAGTAGAATGTCTCCTACAAGCAGGGGCGCTTGGCGTGGGTAAGGAATGTAATTCCGATTTCCCTGCGCATCCTCTATCCAATAATGCACCAGCAGACTGTCCATGTCGAACTCGCTGATATTCTCAATGGCCACGTGGAATTTGAGCAGGTCGCCATCATTGATTGTATCGCTTTCGAAAGAATAGGAAATGTGTGGATTGAGTGCAGCCTCCGGAACTCCAGCAAACAGCACTTGCCAACGATCCATTTGCGGAGGCGTGCTTGCTGAGCTATCGTCCTGACAGTAGGCATTGAGTTTCAATCGTGGGAATTCAGTGGCATCAATGGAGTTGAAAAGGTCTAAGATGTCGGTGCTGTTGCCATCTATACCGCTCATCACCACTTCTTCTGCCCCACTTGGCCGCACACCAATCACGTTGATGGCAATGCTATCGAGCGTAGGGGTTTCTTTCGGATGAGATCGCACATGCAGCGATTTCCATTGAGATGTTGGTCCAATGTATTTGGTGGTGATGGTGCCTTGGTTGTAGCAACCTTTCATTTCGGCCGTTAGGCTGATCACATCGCTTAGTTGGCTACCGAACACCTCGATGGCTGTTGACGGATCACCTTTCTTGCAGAAGAAGGCATAAGGCACACCTGAAAGTGTATCGATGGCGGTGGCGCCCAGATCGTGAAGCGTTTGCAATACGTTTGCCGGCAATCCTGCCAAGTTCACATTGAGCCAAGTGGCGATGCCAATATAGTTGCTATCAGGAACCGTAGTGGACAAAAAGGTGACCATGTTGTTCATGGAAGTACTGTTTGGCGTAGCCCATTGGTACCATTTTTCGGGACGTGTACGGCACGGCTCCAACTGTCCTTGAGCTCCGTTTCCAGGGTAGAAATCACCAGTTATCGGGTCGTTACCTGGAGTTTGCCAAGGTGCCAGCGTGCAAGCATCCATTACGGCAGTAAGTAACTGTGGCGTGTAGACGTTTCCGCCCGTACAGCCTAAATATTCCTCTCTTCCGTTATCTATGAAGAAGTTGATGGCTTCGCCTTGAGCTAAGGTGGTCGGATTCCCGAAATTGTTGATCTTGAACTGTTTGGCTGTTTGTACAAAATCCCAATCTCGTTGTGGGCGATCGTAGATCATATTCACATGAACATCTTCCTTGTATTGGAAATAATGCGCTTGACCCCAACCATACTTATCGATGATGTACTGAAACGAACTTTCGCGCCATTTGTAGTAACCGTAGGTGGCCGAATCGATGCTGGCGCGCCAGAAATAGACCGTGCTATCTGGCATATTCTGAAGCAATGAAGGAGTCCAATTTACCACTCCCCCACCCTGCGTGATGGTGGTGAATTGCATCAACGGGCTATTGAATAGATCGGTGGTATCCAATTCTATTCTGTAGGTTTTGACGGGTGCAAACGGATTACCAGTAGAACACTTCAGTGTTGGTCCTTGATCGGGAATCACTGCAAATTTGTATGGCCAAATAGGAACAATATCTGGCGAAAGCACATTCACATCCACACACACATCATTATTCACTTCCAAAAGTTCTTCGATCAGCTGCGTATTATCGAGCGAAATGCAAAGCGTGTTGATGCCGAGTCCATCAATCAGATCGATCGGAATGAAAACCGTTACCGTATCGAGATAATAAACAGGCGGATGGAAAATAGTGATGGTCGTATCGGTTTCACCAGTTGGTAATTGCCGCGCAATTTCAATGGCGAATGTGTCCGTGAAGGCAGCACCAAGGTTGGTGATCTTGATGTTCATCTCAAACTCCTGCATCTCGGTGGTGATCTCTTCGGGCTCAAACCACACACTCTGCTGATCCACCATCAGATCGGGCAATGGCCTATCAGAAATATTGATGGCCGGGTCGCCATGCAGCGTGTATTCGAGATCATGAATCTTGGTTATGTCGTTGAATGGCTGCGCATTTTCTTTTATCGTGCGTTTCACCTGCCAGCCGATCGTATTAGCATATTCTAAATGGCTCAGGCTATGATAGAAATTGGTGCAGTAACTATTGAGGTAGAACTTGCTGCCTGGTCCGATGGTGGCCAAAAACGCCAAAGCTCCTCCCTGTGGCTCCAACACCCATTCTTCCGAAATGGAAGTTGGCACACTTGCAGGTTGATGAATGTCTCCAGCATAGCACGAGTTGGCCATCATCACTGGATATTTTCCATTGTCGTTTCCGAACAGGGATGGATGATCGATGCTGACATCGAATCCAACAGCTGAACCGTGACCAAAGAAATTGATGAGCTGAACGCCATTGTTTATCAGCTGCGTAATGGAATCGACCTGCGTAATTTGGAAGGGCTGCGAACTTGTTTTTTGAAAAGTCTGAACGCTTCCACCAAAGAGTGTGTCTTCAATGATGTACTTATACGAATCCATGAATGCACGAATCTGCAATAATTCGGTTCCAGCTGTTCCACCAGAAAAATGAAGGATCTTCTTCATCCAAAAGGCATTGTCCAAGGCTTCAAATTCCTGAACCTTATCCATATAATCTGAAACCTGCTGTGGGGTTTTGGCAGCCAAACGTCCAACTGGAATTCCGGTTTCTTCCAAATACGTTCCTGTACCAAGAAATGAAGTCAACATATTATCGCTTGGTGGATAACCGAAAGAAGGCACGAGTATCTGTGAAAAAAGCGCTGGATTTGTTCGTGAGGAAACAGCATTTACCGCCTTTCCTACGAGGAAAATATGCTTCGGAGCGCTGAGGTTTGCCAAGGCCCAATCGGCAAATTTGCGAATGGCTAGCGGGTGTTTTTCGATTCCCCAACCGAATTGAGCGTAAAGTTCGTTCACATCAATTCCAATGGCCGTGTGACCTGAAATATTCCTGTAAGCCGCATATTGCTGCACTTCAGAATAAAAGGAAGGATGCCCAATGGCGAAGTAATCTGTATTTGGATCTAGGGCATTGAAATCGGTAAAAAAGACCGAACCATTGGATCCAGCAGGTTCAATTTCGGTAATGGCATTTGATACGATCAGTGCTTCGTTGGTAAGATAGCATTGCTTGAGCGAACCATTATCAGGAATCAAAAATTGATAATTGCCAGATGTACCGCCAACATCGATGCGTCTGTGATTTGTAAGATCGTACAAGCGTGGATTGGCCTGCGAAAATCCACTCAACTGAATACGACTTTTTGCCTGCGTTGGATAACTCGGATTATCATCCACAATGAAACTGGCCGTTTGTCCATTGCCAACATTGGGAGTTTGCGGATAGCGAACTTTCACATAAGCCACCGTTGCCCGATAGGCGAAGTTGGCCGGTGTATTGTTCATTGAGAACGTGAAATTGGATGTGTTGGCGCCAAGCGAAGAAGTCGGCACTGTAAAATTGTATCGGTAGGCATTATAACCGACCATCACTGTATCGAAGTTGATGGATGGTCCAACTATCCGTAGGTTCTTATTATCGGATGACTGACCTACAATGCTAACCTCCACTTCAGCATCTGGCCCAGTAGCATATCTATAAGGTGTGGCCAAATTCCAGAAACTATCTGTCCAACCTGCATCAAAGTAGTAACCGTAAAATCCTTCGCCACCTGTGTACAACGGACTGGTGCTGCTTGTCTGCGCGTAGGTCAATCCATAGTAATACGTGTCGTGCAGCTCGTCTATCTCGTCCCGTAAAATGTATTGCGATGCTGTGTAAGCACTGAAATTGACATCCGATTCAGTTGTCATTCGGGCATTCGTCAACAAATTATTCCATGTAATGAAGTACCAAATGGTATCGTTGAATAAACTGTGGTACGGATTGGCGTTATTCAATGGATTGTCGAAATACACATCGGTATCAAAAACACCATCATTCTTTCGAGCGTAGAATTCAACGAAATCGGTTGGATCGAACACGCCATCCGATTCTCCCTCTACATAAATGAACTGTTGTTCGCCACGGGCAAAAACCTGAAGATTCCTTGGGTCGATATTACTCAAACTGATGCCTTGAGCCGCTAAGGCATCATTCAGCGCTTGGAAGCTGATGCGGTAAACGCCTTCTTGATAAATTTTAAACTTGAAATGAGGTTGAGAAGCATTCACCCATTCATTACCATAAGGTTGTGAAAGGGCAAATACGGACTGAAGCAAAAAGGCAATCAGTAAAAGTTTTCTCATTCAGCCTTCGGTTTCTTCTTAAACATATCCTTGTGAATGTCAGCTCGCAAGGAAAACACGTTACTGAACAACGCTACCGACTGATTACCTACATCGGTCAGTGCGTAATCAATGTAGAAATCTTTTATACGAACACCAATACCAACGTTGGGCTGCCATGTCCAAACTTTATCGCCCGTATCGTTGGTGTAATCCTGAATGTTGGTCACGCCAAACCTTACAAAAACAAAATCGGAGTAGAACATTTCCATTCCCCAATGTGGTTCAATGCTTATTGGGTCGCCTTTTATGAGCACGGATCTTTTTCCGTCAAAAGTGAAATCGAAATCAAACTCTGTGTAAAGACCGAATTTCTTGTAAATATTGAATCTGCGTCCTGCTGCAAGAATCAACTTCGGAAGAGTTACCTCCAGCGAATTTTTCGGGATTTCGTTACCTGTCTGTTGCCAAACTTCCTTGGTCTTATCATCTAGCGTGAAATTCCAAGCATTGAACGTTGAGGTTACGTCTCGCGCCATCAGACCGAATTTCCATTTTCCGCGATCGTATTGCACGCCACCATCCAATCCGAAACCCCACGAATGGGCAAATTTCCCCACGTGACGGTAGACAACTTTTACCGTTCCGCCATAGCGGAGCCCCGGAATCTTGGTGCTTCTTCGGCCAATACTGATAAGAAAGGCGTAATCTGCCGCGGTGAATGACGTGACCTTATCGTAATTGATATTTCCTTCATCATCCAACAACTGGGTTGTATTAGGAATATCATCAACACCAAAACGGATAAAACTGAAGGCTGCTTGCGTGTTCTCATCCACGATAGGTGCAGAAACAGCCGCATAATCGTATTTGGCAATGCCTGCAAAATATTCGGAGTGCATCAACGACACTTGCCATTTCTGCTCGGCCAATGGCAAGGCTGCTGGGTTCCAATATCCACCCGTGACATCGTTAACGCTAGCAATCATGCTGTTTGCCATTCCCATGCCTCGGGCTCCTACTCCGATTGCGAGGAACTCGTTGCTGTATTTAGGTGCCTGAGCAAAAGCGCTACCAACAGCCATGAAAAAGAGTGAAAAAAGAAGGGAGACTTGGAGGGATCTCGTCATGTGTGCAATGAGGAATTAAAGTTATCAAAAATGGCATTCCAAATGGTTGCCGACACCGCTAACGGAATACCTTTCTGAAAATTGTGTCGAAAGTAGTTCTTAGGTTTTAACGACATCGGTTTGAAGTTGTAAAAATGTGCCCATTTTAGAGGCCGCCAATGGGACAGAAAGTATTCTTCAAAAACCTTGATGCACTTCGGTTCATTGCGTTTCTGTTCATTTTCCTTGGACATGCGCTTGACACGGACAGTAGCGTAATACGTGATTCAGGGGCATATGGTTGGGTAAAAAACTACGTTTATATTTTCGGAAAAACCGGATTTAGCTTTGCTTTTGTGCTGTCGAGCTACATCAACACATGGGTTATTTTGGAAGAACGACACCAAGCGGGCACTTTCAAACCATGGCTTTACTATATAAGACGTGCGCTTCGGATCTGGCCGCTTTACTTCCTCGTTCTTTTCATCGGGTTCGTGCTTATCCCTCTAGGAATGGAGTTGATAGGAGAACCTTACAAGGAAATTGGAAACCCGTGGTATTTCATCCTTTTCGTTGGCAATTTCTTTCTGATTGAACACGGTTGGACTCATTCCCCCATTATCAGTGTGCTTTGGAGTGTCTCGGTGGAAGAACAGTTTTACATTTTCTGGCCCTTTCTGCTCATCGTTTTTCGCAAAAATGAAAAGTGGCTGTTTGCTTTGATGCTCACCATTTTCATTAGCACAACTGTCCGTTTATTCGGAACAGATGTGAATCTGTGGTTTCACACGCTATTCCTTCTGGGCGACATCTGCCTTGGAGCCTTTTTCGCTTTCATATCATTCAATCGTAATTGCGGATTTGAAAGCTTACGGTCATTGAATCGAACTGTCATCATTTCCATCTATGCTCTTTTCGTCCTTTCGCTTCTGTTCTATCACTTTTTATTTGATGGCATTTGGCTTTCAGGAACCATCAGTCTTATTACAGAAAAGCTGTTCTATGCAGTCTTACTATCGTTCTTCATTTTTGAACAGAATTTCTGCGAAAACAGTTTTTTCAAGTTTGGGAAGCTAAAAACCTTGAGCTATTTGGGCACCATTAGTTACGGCCTGTTCTGTTTTCATGAAATCGGTTTGCTGGTGGCAAACCGAATTCTACTATGGCTAGACCTTAATAATGATGTGTGGGCTTTTCTGATGATGAAACCGCTGTTCGCTTTCGTTGCCATTGCCCCTTTTGCCGCATTGAGCTGGCATTATTTCGAGCTTCCAATTCTAGGAATGAAACGCTACTTCTACACCAAGTAGCAGCTCTTTATTTTCGTTGAAATTCCTTGATCAACTGACGCTGACGAAACTGTTCGTTTTTGCGTTGAACCGATAGCTGTTGTTCTTCTTTCTGACCATCCATGTAGCGCTGCAGGTATTCATTACCCTCGTTGTCTTCTCCCAGATCATGACAAACTTGGCTCAAACATTTGAGAATTTCGTACTCAGAGAATTTCAAGCCGATTGACCTTGAATAGTTGAGCGCACTTTTAAGTTCCACTTTTGCTTTTTCGAGCTTTCCCATTCGGTGCAAGGTCACTCCAATATTCATCAGAGAAGTGGAAATTCCCCGTTTGTGTTGTTCTCGTTTATGCAACTCAAGCGCTCTACGCACCAGTTCCAATCCTTTATCATACTGACCCTGATACACGTAAACTCCGGCCATGCCGCCCAACATGTTTGCAGCTCCTTGATTTTGGTTGATCTCCTTGTAAAAATCGAGTGCGTGCTCAAAGCATTCCATGGCCTCGTCATATCTACCCAGTTTAAAGTAGATATGACCGATATTTCCAGTGATGGTAGCAGCGAAATGCTGTTTGTCTGCACGTCTGGCAGCCGAAAGCCCCTCATCAAAATACTCAAGCGCAATCCGATATTCTTCCATGGTACCCGAAATGATGCCCATTCCGCAATAGCAACGAGCCGCACCATATAGATCTCCAAGACCAAGATATTTATCTAAAGCCCGTTCAAAATTCTCAATACTGCTAGAGAATTCGGCCAATTTCCATAGCATATTGGCCATGCTTTCGCGCGCACTTGCCATGGAATATCTGTCCTTCAGCATAGTTGCAAGTTCTAGCGCTTCATTCGCGCGCTTCCATCCCTCCACGTAATCATCATCCTTCAGCAATTCCACTAGCCGAAGCAATGTTTCCAATCGCGCGCTATCACCCAACGGTTCCCCGAGGGATTTTTCCAACTCAATAATATCTCGTTCCATTCCTGATTGATTGGTTTTATGTAGAAAGAGATGAAAAAGTTTCAGCATTTATGGGCTAATCAAGCAATTGTCCTGAATCGGATAAAAAGGGCTTTGCTACCTTCGGCAAATGAATCCGATAAAGCATATTCCGAACTTCCTTACCAGCCTGAATCTGCTTTGTGGCTGCATCGCCATCATCTGTGTTGTATCAGGCAATCCGTTGCTTGCTGCTTTTTTGGTTATAGCTGCTGCAGTGTTCGACTTTTTTGATGGTTTCGCAGCACGACTACTGAAGGTTTCTTCTCCTATTGGAAAGGAATTGGATTCGCTTGCCGATATGGTGACATTCGGAGTTGTTCCTGGTCTGATGTTATTGAGTTATTTGGAAGAGAGTACCGGTTGGATGTTTACTGAACTTACGAGTTTTGTTGAACATCCGATGTTGATAGTTCCTTTTGCGATTCCCGTGTTTTCGGCTCTTCGATTGGCCAAGTTCAACATAGACACACGACAGACAGATAGTTTTCGTGGGTTGCCAACACCTGCCAGTGCCATGTGGGTCATTTCCATTCCGTTGATGATTGAATACATGCCATTTCATTTATGGTGGAACCCAAGCCAAGTGATCGTAGACAAATGGTTCATTATCGGATCATCCATCGGACTATCGGCATTGATGGTGTCTGACATTCCACTTATGGCCATGAAATTCAAACACTTTGGATGGAAAGGCAACAGAATGCGTTATGGTTTCTTGATAATTTCGCTGGTTCTGTTGATAATTCTGCGACCAGTTGCCATCCCTATCATCCTATCTTTGTACGTGATTGTTTCCATTATTGACAACCTATTTTTTTCTAAAGATGAAGTTCAGAGCTGAGATTGATGTAATGCCTAAAAAAGAACTACTGGATCCACAGGGAAAAGCAGTGAGTTCAAGTATGAAAAATCTTGGTCTGCCTGAGGTTGGGAACGTTCGCATCGGAAAACACATTTCATTAGAAGTGGAAGCTGACAATGAAGCTTCGGCCAAATTGAAAGTGGAAAAAGCCTGCAAGGAACTATTGGCCAATCAGATCATGGAAAGCTTTGAATTTGAGCTTTCGGAAGCTTAGCCTTTGGGATTTAGCTGTTGCGCTGATCGGGATCTTCTTTGTTCTGATCAAGATACCATATCTTAATCTTCCGTATTTCTGGGATGAAGCTTGGGTTTATGCCCCGGCTGTTTTCGACATGTATGAGAATGGCCCAAGCCTTTCTCCCGATTCGATAGCACCAGAGCTATCTCGAGGCCATCCTATCTTGTTTCATTTCTTGGCCGTTTGCTGGATGACGATTTTCGGAACAAGTTTCACGGTAGTGCATCTTTTTCCGCTCTTTCAATCTGTATTGCTCCTTTGGACGATCTACAAACTAGGAAGTTCACTTGCTAATGAACAGGTTGGCTTTTGGGCTGCCGCGCTTCTTGCTCTACAACCAATTCTGATCCAGCAATCTGGATTTCTACTTCCAGAGGTCCAATTGGCACTCTTTGCCACACTTACCATTCTATTCTATCTGAAGCGAAAACCGTGGTGGTACATAGCAAGTGCTTCAGCTTTGCTCCTTACTAAGGAAACCGGAATCTTGGTGATTGCCGTAATCGGCATTTTGGAACTTGTAGACTTCTTGCGGGAACGCACTTTAACGCGCAAACGAATTTGGGAATTCGTATCGGTAGGTATTCCCGTTGGATTGGCTGCGGTTTATTTCGGTGTGCAATACCTGCAATTCGGCTGGTTCATGTTTCCAGAGCACGTAAATATGTTTGAACTAGAGCCTTCCGTTTGGGAGTGGAAACGTGGACTTGTGTATAGTTCCGTTTTTCTGGAACAACAACGGCCCATTATCATTAGTACGGTATTAGCTTCAGCGGTATTTGCATGGGTTGACGGACCTAAACTACTGCGTATACTTTTCCTATTCTGTTTGTTGACTTTGGCCACCATGACAGGATTGGACAGTTGGCTTCCCGGATGGTATTACTATTACGTTTTTCCGGTAATTATTGCCATATCCTTGATTTGGACAGGCGTGTTTCTTTTCAAACAAGGCACAAAAAACCACCTCTTTCTTCCCTACACAGGACTGATCTGTACGGTGATGCTGCTGTTCACCTCCACCCATTTTGTAATTGGGCGATATCTACTTTACCTGCTTCCGTTGGTACTGTTGAGTCTGGTGTTGGTAGCACATTTAGTACTGAAACGTTCGAAATGGCTTTTTCACGTTCTTATGCTTTGCCTTGGATTGATGTTCTATCACTTGGCCAATAAGGCAGATGCTCGCATGAGTACCAGCAACAATTTGAAATATGTAGATCAGATCATGGTCTTACAAGATGGCATCGGCTATTTGAGAGAAAACGGGCTTTTTGAAGAATGTATCGTTGGCAGCTTTTTGGTTCAAGAAGCTCTTGGCCATCCAGTACAAGGCTATGTGGTAGAAAACTTTAAGCCTCGCTGTTTATTGAGTTCAATTCCTGATGACGTGGATAACGTTATGCTATTAAGCTTTGAAACGAATGCTGAGTTGGAAGCAGTAAAAACCGACCAAGACTTCGAAATGACATTCGAAAGCCGTCACGGAGATTTCCGCTCGTGGGTTTACAAGAGAAAGTAAAGCTATCTCAGCACAAAATTCTGCCCCAAATAAACTCTTCGAACCTGCTCATCGTTGGCAAGATCTTCGGCTGAACCCGCTTTCAGAATATCACCTTCAAAAAGCAGGTAGGCGCGGTCGGTGATGCGAAGCGTTTCGTGAACGTTGTGATCGGTTATTAGGATGCCGATGTTCTTCTTTTTGAGTTTCGCCACAATCTCTTGGATATCTTCCACCGCAATCGGATCTACTCCAGCAAAGGGTTCATCTAGCAGAATAAAGTGAGGATTGACAGCCAAGCAACGAGCAATTTCTGTCCGTCTGCGCTCGCCTCCAGAAAGCAGGTCGCCACGGTTCGTGCGAACATGCTGAAGACCGAATTCATCCAGTAGCGATTCAAGTTTTCGGTGCTGTTCTTCTTTCGAAACCCCAATCATCTCGAGAACTGCCAGAATATTGTCTTCCACAGTAAGCTTTCGGAACACAGACGCTTCTTGCGGCAAGTAACCAATACCGAGCTGAGCTCGCTTATACATAGGCAAGGATGTAATGTCCTTATCATCGAGGTAAATGGCACCTTCGTTCGGTCTGATCAAGCCAACTATCATATAGAAAGACGTGGTCTTACCTGCTCCGTTCGGACCAAGAAGTCCAACAATTTCGCCTTGACTTACTTCAATGGAAACACCCTTTACAACCACTCGGCTGCCATACTTCTTCTTGATGTTCTCGGCCCGTAGTTTCATTAGAATCGGATTCCAGCCCTTACTCGGAAACCCCAACCACGTGCTGAACCCAGCGTAGACACATTAGGATTATCGAGATACGTGAATCGTTTAACGAGGTCAACGCTTATCACCTTGAAAATATTCTCTATACCAACACTTGCCTCTACATAAGGCATTTTTTCAAGCGTATAAGTCACCTGCTGATATTGCTTTTCTCCATACTGATCGAGAATCGGATTTCCCTTCTTGTCCTGTATCTCTCGACTTGGAAAATTGAAGATGCTATTATCGGTAGTAAGTCCAGGCGTATTTGCTACTGAAACGCCACCCCAAACGGCTTTCACTCCACTTGTGAGACGCCATTTCAACTTTTTCATGAATGGAATCTTATTGAAAAAGAAGCCATTGAAATGATGGTAATAATCTATTGAGATGTACTTGTCGCTCACGAATTCGAACCAATTCATCATGTTAAATGTGTTGGGATCGTGAAAGAAGGTCTGATTGCCACGATGTATGAAAAGCAGTGGAAAAGGTATGCTGCCAAGCATGTAGCCCGCTTCCCATTGTGTGTCGGCAAAACCAAGCGGACTCATATAAAACCGTTTGAAAATACGGAGTCCGAACTTGTGATACTCGTATTGTGACCCTAGCAAACCTGGAATTGCATAGGTATAATTGAAGTCGATGATCGGGTATTTATTAAGCATTGGCACACGAGACGAGCGGCCTTCATAATACTTTACGTTGGGTGCATATCGTAAAGAAATGCCAACCTCGTTTGTAACTACTTGCTTCGGATCAGGAATGGTCGCATCAATCGGGTCGAAGGTCAAAGCTCCAGCCACTTCCCTCCTTCTGTGTTCGAGATTTAACCCAACACCAAGACCGAAATTCCACTCCTTCAGGTAATTGAGTCGATACGAATCGTAATAGATCATCAGGTTGGCAATACCTCTACGGAACGAAAGGAAAATATTGTCATCGCTGGCCAACAGCAACGCTTGACCAGGCATTTGGATGTCGCGCTGAAACTCGGCTGTGATCTGATGGTACGGGCGCTGTTTGAACAGGTACGTTACACCTCCACCACCTTTCAGTCGTTTGTCTTTGCGATCATCCAAACCATAGGCAACATAGGTTTGAAGATGCCAGTGCTCGCTGAATTTCTTGTTGGTTTTCACGCTCAATCTGAATCGCCAATGCTCAACCGAGTTCAAACTCACCGCGTTGTAGAGTGGACCAATATCTACCGGACCAACCTCATAATATCCAGAAATGAGCAGGAACAAGATGTTCATGGCACGCTTGAAGGCGGGCAATTCCTTCATTTCCTTGGTCATATCGTAAACGCCCTGCTCGTTCTTATTCAGATCCTCATGACGTTCAGTATCCCAAAATTCTTCTCCTTTCTGCTTGGCATCTTCCACCACAACGTATCTAGCAGGATTTGCCCAAACCGAATCGGGCGCGGGTTGGTTGACAATAATATCCTTGTAGGTAACGGTCTTCTTACCGTACATACCCATGTTATTTGTGAGGAGATTGTAATCGATGGTCATTTGATCTTTGACCAAATGCCAATTCAATTCTGGCGAATAATCGAATTCCTGAAGAATTTCCAATGCACTAACGAAGTTGATGTTGGCGCTTCGCGTAATTGACATCTGCACTTTTTTCACAGCGTAAGATGAGTCGAGCGCAATCCATAGATCGCCACGGAAGGCCAGATCGGCACTGTTCCGTGGTTGGAAAGCAAGTTGTACGCATTGCATTCCACTCACATCTACCGTATCGAGAATGAAATACTTGTAAGAAATAGGAGCAATATTGGCGATGGGGCTTTTGAATTGCTTCTCCATCATTACAATGGTATTGTCATAAATATCAATGTCCTGATAGATCTTTTCCATGAAATAATCTATCCCTTCCGCATCCATGAAATCTTCGAAACCAACGGTTTTCAATCCGTAGGTGATCTCTTTTTCAGCCTTGGGCTCCTTCTTCAAATAAACCTTCGATTTGGTTTCGGTGAGGTAGAGTGGCAAGTAAGGCTTTCCGTTTACGGTAGAAGTATCAACATATTCCCACATGAAAGCGAATTTCTTGAAGGCCTTTCGGTTCATGAATTCCTCTGTGATGTTGTTGATGTCGAGTTGCATCTTCTCGTACTTATCGTATTGATAGAAATCGAAACCTTCTTTTCTGTTCTTGTCGCGATTATCAACCACCTTTTGAATCAAGGCAACTGCTGGATTTTCCTTGTTCTTATAGCGGCCTTTGGCTTGAACAACCACCTCATCGAGCTTGATCTGTTTAGGTTCTAAGGCAAAATCGATGGTGTTGGATTGCCCCTGAACCACAGCTTTCTCCATCATCTCGTAGCCCATGAAAGAAGCCTGAACTTTATCTGAACCCCATTTGGTGTCCATCTGATACTTGCCGTTGAAATCCGTGGTGGTTCCCACGCTTTTCCCCACAAAAGCCACATTTACAAAAGGCAATGGCTCACCGGTTTGTGCATCGGTAATGGTTCCTTTCACCTTGGTTTTCTCCTGCGCGAAAACGACTGTGGAAAACAGGACAGAAAGCGCTAATAGGTAATATCGGAAATTGGTCATAAGGTTGGCCGCGCTCTCAATCTAAATTCAACTATCGGTGTTTGCCTTGTTCTCTCCTCTCACTACCAACGCAGAAACCCAAATGCTCAATTCGTATAATAACATAAGTGGGAAAAATACGAGTATTTGACTAGAAACATCAGGCGGAGTTATGACCGCTGCAAGAATAAGCGTACCAACGACCGCATGCTTACGATATTGCCGTAGCGATGATGGCGTTACAAAACCGATCTTGGTCAGAAAATAGATCAGCACAGGAAGTTCGAAAACAACTCCACTTGCCAAAACCAATGTAGCGATGGTAGAGAAATAACTGTTCAGATCGATCTGATTCACGACCATATCGCTAACATGATAGCTGCCCAAGAAGTTGACCGAAAGCGGAGCAATCAGATAATATCCGAACAACACTCCTATGATGAAAAGAAAGGAAACATAGAAAACCATTCCACGGGCATATTTGCGCTCTGTGCGGTGCAGACCGGGTTTCACAAACCGCCAGATCTCGAAGACCACATAAGGGAACGCGATCACAAAACCTGCAATAATGGAAACCACAATATGTGTACTGAACTGCCCAGCCATTGAGATGTTGATCAAACTGAACGGGATATCGGTAATACACAACAGGTCTGAGAGTCCAAACTTATCGGACAACTTACAAAGCATTCGATAAGTCCAAAAATCACCGTGTTTTGGTCCGAGCAGAACGGTATCGAACACAAACTCTTTTGCAATGAAAGCAACGATTGCAAAAACAAAAACCGCAGCAACCGAACGCACCAAGTGCCAACGCAAAACTTCGAGATGCTCCAAAAAGGACATCTCGCCTTCTTCAATCAACTCGTCTTCTGGAAGCTCCTTGGTCATGTGGCGCAAAGGTAATGCCCCATTGCTGTAATTTTCGACCATGATCTTGGTAATTTGCGCAAGGTTGCCAACAGATTGAACAAACTAGTTTCCATATCGGTCTTCGCCATAGCAGCTGCGCTATTCTTTGCAGTTGCAGCATTCACGTTTAAGGATGTTGAACTCAGTTTGCTGATGCAACATGCTTCAATACCACAGGTTCTACAATTGTTCGGAGTTGGTTTGCTATTTCACATCTCGTTCGGGCTGATCATGTGGGTTGGGTTTAAACTGCATTATCACCTCATATTGAAACGAAGTGAAATCCTTGTACTACCACTGATGATGCACCTTTTCTTGTACTTGATGCCCGTGAAAGGTGGAATGCTTTTTCAGGTATTCTATTCAAAGCACAAGTATGGTCTAGACCTGAGCAAAGGTTTTTCTTTAGGCATGATGGTTTTCTTGAACAGCCTTATACTGACCATCATTCTGGGTCTCGCGCTTATCTACCTCATTCCAGTCGATTCGACCGAACTGAAAATTGCCATTTGGGGCATGGGTTTAGCGTTAACCGGGTTTATCGTTGGAATCAATTTTCTACCATCTACAGGTAAATCAGGAAGTGGATTTGCAACACGTCTCGTCAATTTTCTTATCAATGTTCGCGTTCAATTGGGAGAACAGATCAAAAACGGAAAATTGTTTATCGGACTTGCGACCACAACATTGATCTCGACATTGATTCAAGCATTCTGGTTCTGGAAAACGGCTCAAGTCATTGACATACAGAGTTCATTTCCCGCTGTTCTACTTGTCGTGCTCGTTCTGCGCATCATTCTTCTGATACGATTTCTACCAGGAAACCTTGGAGTCCAAGAAGTGATGATCGGTGTTGTATTCGCTGCGGCAGGATTTCAATTGGAAGATGGACTTCTGATAGGCGTAATCACTCGATTGATCTCCGTTTTTTGGTCGGCCACAATTGGACTGCCGGCACTATATTCGAATCTTCATTATTTCGGCTCGCCAAGTTTGAGTGGGCTTATTGATAGAATCAAGAGAGAGTGAAAATGAACCCGAATTCAAAGACATTTGCAGCAGCAGCCGCTTTTCTCCTAATCGGGCTTACCGCAGTTTATTGGAATCATTTCGACAACGGTTATCATTTCGATGATAGCCATACGATAGTCAACAACGGTTATATCCGCGACATCGCGAATCTACCTTTGTTTTTTCAGGATGCACGAACGACAAGCACCCTGCCCACGAACCAGACCTACCGACCGATGGTCACTGCACTCAACACCATCGATTGTTGGATCGGTGGTTCCATCGACCCCAAGACATTCCATTGGCACATTTTCATCGAATTCCTGTTGCTGCTTGGGATGTTCTATCTTCTCCTACTCAAAATCTTTGAAAAGGCAGATGGACAAAAACACAGGCTGGTTGCATTGCTGGGAACGGCCTTTTTCGCATTTCATGCCGCCACAGCAGAAACCATCAATTACATCATTGCACGGTCTGATGAATTCTCCACGCTGATGGTGGTAATCGGAATACTGATCCATGTATCAAACAGCGGTTGGAAGAAGAAGCTGGGGTTGCTCCCGTTCGTCTTCGGATGCCTCACAAAGCCGACCACGCTGATGCTCGCTCCAATCCTTTTCATCTACGATCTTCTGCTGGAATCACCTTCAATTTTGATCAAAGAAGAAAAAGGAAAATGGCTGCCCAAACTTGTAATGGCCTTCAAGAACACGTGGCTCTATTTCGGATCTGGTCTGGCCATGTATTTTTTCACGCAGTCGATGGCTTCGGATACGTGGGTCCGCAGCACCACGGCCTCGCCATGGGATTATCTGAACACCCAATTCTATGTGATTGCGCTGTACCTGAAGACTTTCCTTCTCCCAACTCAGCTTTCAGCGGATCCTGGACTTGAGCTTATCCAACAGCCTTTTGCTCCGAAAGTGATTTGCGGTCTGTTTGTGATTCTGTTGTTGTTGGCCGTGGCCTATCGAACTTCTAGGAAACGTACCATGCTGCCCATTTCATTCGGGATTCTGTGGTTTTTCGTGGCGCTTATTCCAAGTTCGAGTGTGGTGCCTTTGGCAGATGTAATGAACCATCACCGCACGTTCTTTCCTTATCTGGGTCTGGTTGTCGCTTTGAGTTGGAGTGGTTACCTGCTTTATCAGAAACTGAGCGGGGTAATTCCTTCAACTCTTCTCAGAACGGTGTTCACAACAGTAACTATCATTGTTTTGGCTGGAAATGCGTACGCAACATACCAGCGCAACGAGGTATGGGACAGTGAAGAATCGCTTTGGAAAGATGTAGCCGAGAAAAACCCAAACAAAGGCCGTGGACTGATGGCCTATGGAATGCAGTTGCTTGGGAAAGGGGAACGGCAAGCAGCCTTGGAAAATCTACTCAAGGCTCAGAAAACATCTTTCGGAAACCATCCGTATCTCATTTCAAATTTGGGCAGATGCTACGCTTCGCTGGGGAATAATGAACTCGCCAAACAGCATTTTGAACTTGCTTTGACCGCTGGAGATAACTTCCCCGAATGTCATTACCATTTTGGGATCTGGTTGGCTGCGCAAGGCGATCTTCTGGGAGCGAAAAAGCAATTTGAAGAACTATTAAGGATAAGTCCATCACACCAAGATGCGCGAATGTTTGTGCAACAGATTGAACAAGAATTGGCTAAACGCGCGGCACAAAATGCTTCTTCCGTTTCGGCAGAAAAATACCTTGCCTTAAGTTTGCAGTATTATCGAATGAACCAGTTTGAAGATTGCATTGCCATGTGTGAGAAGGCCATTTCATTACGACCAGATTATGCGGACGCTTACAATAATATGTGTTCGGCATACAACAGATTGAAACAATTTGAGAAGGCTGCGGAATCCTGCGAAAAGGCATTGGCCATCAAACCAGATTTTGAACTGGCAAAGAATAATTTGAACTGGAGCAAACAGCAGTTGACGCAATGAACCTGAATTCAAAGACTTTTGCATCTGTCCTTGCTGCCTTGATGGTCGTTGCACTTACAGCAGTATATTGGAATCATTTTGATAACGGTTTCCATTTTGATGACAGCCACACGATCCAAAACAATGGCTTCATCAAAGACATCCACAATTTGCCGCTGATCTTTCAGGATGCGCGAACTACGAGCAGTCTGCCTCTCAATCAGGCCTATCGTCCCATGATAACCAGTTTGAATGCGATTGATTTTTGGATTGCAGATTCGCTCGACCCAACGGTATTCCATTGGCACATTTACCTCGAATTCCTGCTTCTTCTTGCAATATTGTACTTGGTGTTTCTTCATCTGTTTGAAATGGCCGATGGCCAAAAACACTATTTGTTAGCTATTCTCGGTGTCGGATTCTTTGCCTTTCATACAGCCACGGCCGAAACCATCAATTACATCATTGCGCGCTCGGATGGATTTTCCACGCTGATGGTGCTCGTTTCCGCCTTGATTTACATGAAAGCGAAAGGCAATTTCAAGCAGCTAGCGCTGATTCCTTTTATTATAGGATGCTTGGCAAAACCGACCACGCTCATGCTGGCACCTATTTTATTTATGTACGAACTATTGCTTCAAAAGCCTTCATTGCTGGTGAAGGATGAGCAAGCAAAACTTATTCCGAAGATGGCAAGCGCGCTGAAAGGCACTTTCAGCTTTTTTGTTGTGGGAGTTGCGATGTACTTGTTCACTCGCTCCATGTTCTCAGCTACATGGAAGCCAAGCGATATCTCAGCTCTCAAGTATCTGAACACTCAACCTTACATTTTCTGGGTTTACATTAAAACCTTCTTTCTTCCGACCGGTCTTTCGGCCGATACGGACCTTAAACTGATTAGCGAATACTTTTCGCCTCAGGTTTTGTGGGGACTTCTGGTAATTGCAGCAAGCATTGGGCTGGCTTTCAAATTCGCCACCTTCCGCAAAACCTTGCCTATTGCCTTCGGAATATTGTGGTTTTACGTAGCGCTGGTTCCAAGCTCTAGCGTTATTCCTCTTGCGGAAGTTATGAATCATCACCGCACGTTTTTTCCATACATCGGTTTGGTGATGGCTGTTGTTTGGGCCGGGTTTCTACTTGTTCAGAAAATCACGAAGGGAAAACCGTCAGCAATGTCTCGTGCCATTGTTACCGTTTTGTTGCTAGGACTGTTCGGAGCGCATGCCTATGGCACTTACCAACGTAATGAGGTTTGGGACAATGAAGAAACGCTTTGGTATGACGTGACGGTGAAAAGCCCAAAAAATGGCCGTGGACTGATGAATTACGGCCTCACTGAAATGCAAAATGGCAACACGGAATCGGCCATCTCTTATTTTCAAAGGACGATGAACACTTCCTACGGTAGACATCCATATGTGTATCTGAATATGGGCATTGCCAAGAATGCACTAGGCATGAGAATCAACGACCAGAAACTGAAAAATGAGGGCGAAACGTACCTGAAACAAGCAGTGCAGATAGGCCCAGGATACCCCGATTGCCACTATTATTACGCATTTTGGCTTGCCAATAATGGCCGAGTCGATGAAGCAGTTAAGCATTTGAGCAAAGCCTTGGAATTGAGTCCAGCGCATCAACAGGCAAAATCGTTATTGGCATCGCTTACCACCACGGCCGAAGACCGAATTAAGAACATGGAAACGGAAGCAGCACGTCTCAAAACGCCAGAAGCTTACTTAGACCTAAGCCTCAAATATTACAATTTGGGTCAGTACGAAAACTGCATAAAAGCCTGCAACGAAGCGCTTCAACTGAAACCGGATTACGCGGAAGCATACAATAATATATGTAGCGCTTACAATCAGTTGAAGATGTTCAATGAAGCGATTGAAGCTTGCAATCGGTCGATTGAACTGAAGCCTAATTATGAACTTGCCAAAGGCAATTTGAACTGGGCAAAATCTCAATTGGCGAAAAATCAATAGCCGTAAATGGCCATTTCTTCCCCACAGATTCGCTCAAACTGATTCTTCTGCTCCGTACTCCAATCTGCGTATGAAGGGAAAGTATAACGAGGAGTTGAATTATAAACCTGATTAATCTCTGCATACCAATCGTCAGGATTCATTTTGAGCTCTAGAAACTGAAGGACGTTCTCATCGAAATAATCAAAGTCTTTTCTCAGATTTTCGAAGAGAATGAGATGATCGGTATTCTCACGGATGAAACGATTATCGGCAGCCCAAAGCCAACATAGTTTTTCGAAACGGGACATGGTTTTCCATTCACCGGAAAAAGGATCGTTTTCTGGCGGAAATATCACATCGCCCATTGGGTCTTTCCGATTAAAAAGTTCGCGCGACATCAGAGACCGAAGTACATTTTTCGGGTCGCGTACCAGTTGAAATTGCTTCGCATTCGGAAATACTTCTTTCATAGCCACACAATGCCTTCTCAAAAACGGATTGATTTCTCCGTACACATCAAAATCGTTGTCTTTGATTCTAAAATATATTTCTGCCTTTCGGTACTCAGAAGCATATTCCTTTGCTGCAGAATCTGAATGCATGGCTTTGGCATAATACCAGTAATCATTCACATTCGCTTCGTGTTGCACTATCGCATTTTGCGCATGGCGATTGAGAAAATCGGCCAAGAAAGTGGTGCCACTCCTGAAAACTCCGTACCCGAAAAAAAATCGCTTTGAATCAAGCCAAGCGTCAATTTCGTTTTGCAGCAATTGACCTTGTTTAGAAGTGCTTTCGACATGCGATTCTGCCTTCATCCGCAACATGGAACGAGCTGCGAAGTTGAATCCGGGAATATAAATATCGTTGTGGCGGTACACGTCCATCAACCGTGTATAAAACCGCTTTTTTACCTGCGGATTTTCGTCACTCATCAACGCTATCCTTTCTTATCTGTGAAAGTTGTTCGGCAATCAGTCCAAGAAAAAAGAACAAAAGGCCCGTTGTAAAACCGAGCATAGCTCCAGTACTTACTCCTCTACCTCTCAATGCAATCGGAATTCCCCACGTAAGCGCCACCGCAATGCTTAAAAACGCTATTGGAAAGAAAACACGCATTGGATTGAACAGAATAACGATGTTCAGAATTTCCTTTACGGTTTCAATGGCAGTTAGTGTACTTATCGTGCTCACCCCGGCAGTTCTTGGTTTGATATTTATTGGTTGTTCTAAAACCAAATGCCGCTTACTGATAAACACCATTGCGATAATATCGCTGTAAGCCATGTGATCTGGACACAATCGGATATAGCGCTTGGCCATTTCCGTATTGTAAATTTTCATGCCCGAGTTGATATCATTTATGTGAATAGGCAACAGCAATTTGGCAAACCAACGGATCAGCCTTTTTCCAAGACCTCTATATAAGGATGCATCTTTGTGTGCCAATCGACTACCAACGACCATGTCAGCATCTGAGTTCTGGATGCTTTGATGCAATGCCAGAACGTCTTTCAGATCATGCTGTCCATCGGCATCAATGGTGATCACATAAGTGGTATCCGCATTTCTGACACCTGTTTTTATTGCACCTCCATAACCTCTGTTCACCTTGTGCGAATAAAACCGAAACGCATCAGCACCTTCATGCTCCTTCAGCACCTGAAGCGTGTTGTCTTTTGACCCGTCATTTACAATGATCAACTTCATCCCGTTCGCTTTTACAAAAATCAAAAGTTCGGGCAGAAGCACACGTAATGAAGCTTCTTCGTTGTACGCAGGAATGATAATTGAAAGGTCGTTCATCTATCAAAAAAGGGTTTCTCAACTCGCAAAGCCGTTGTATTCAATTTGTTTAGAGGCAGTAAATGTAGTTCTCGTTGCAATAATCATAAAAGTAGGCGTTACATGCTTGCATTTACGACTAGAAATGGAGTTTAATAACCAATTTTGCGCGCCAAATTTCAGGGGTTTATCGGGCAAAATAGCCGCTTCGGATAAAAACAAAAATTATCGAATCACGGTTTTACGTAAATCCCTATCTTTAGACAACACGGGAAAAAATTGAATGGAAATAGAAGTTGGATCAGATCTAAAGGAAGCGCTTAAGAAGCACTTCGGCTTTAACAAATTTAAAGGGGAGCAAGAGCTCATTATTAAAAGTGTGCTCGAAGGAAAGGACACATTTGTCATCATGCCAACTGGCGGTGGCAAATCGTTGTGTTATCAATTACCTGCATTGCTTTCGGAAGGAACAGCTATCATCGTTTCTCCACTTATTGCCTTGATGAAGAATCAGGTGGACTCCATCAGAAGCTTTGGCAGCGAAGACGGAATCGCACATTTTCTCAACTCATCATTAAATAAGAGTGAGGCAGAAAAAGTTCGCACAGACATAAAGAACGGTGTGACCAAATTGCTTTATGTTGCTCCTGAATCATTGAACAAGCAAGAGAACATCGATTTTTTCAGAGATGTGAATATTTCGCTTGTCGCCATTGATGAAGCGCATTGCATCTCCGAATGGGGTCACGATTTCAGACCTGAATACCGCAAACTGCGCCCAATGATTGAGGCGATTGGAAATGTACCTGTGATGGCCCTGACCGCCACGGCCACTCCTAAGGTGCAGCAGGATATCCAGAAGAATTTGGGAATGACGGATGCGAGTGTATTCAAGTCATCTTTCAATAGAGATAACCTGTACTACGAGATTCGTCCGAAATCGAAAAATGTGGCGCGCGATATCATTCGCTACATCAAGCAGCACGAAGGAAAGTCAGGTATTGTCTATTGTCTCAGCCGAAAAAAGGTAGAGGAAATGGCAGAAACACTGCAAGTAAATGGAATCAAAGCGCTTCCATATCACGCAGGATTAGATGCTTCGTCAAGGGCTAAAAATCAGGATGCATTCCTAATGGAAGACGCGGATGTGATCTGTGCTACCATTGCTTTCGGAATGGGCATTGATAAACCAGACGTTCGATTTGTCATTCACCACGACATTCCAAAAAGTTTGGAAGGCTACTACCAAGAAACTGGAAGAGCCGGAAGAGATGGCGGAGAAGGAAATTGCGTTGCCTTTTACAGCTATGACGACATTACCAAGCTTGAGAAATTCATGCAAGGCAAACCGATCTCGGAGCAAGAAATCGGCAAGCAACTACTTGGAGAAGTTGTTTCTTACGTAGAAACATCTGTTTGCAGAAGGAAATTCATCCTTCACTATTTCGGGGAAGAATTTGATGCAAAACGATGCGATGAACATTGCGATAATTGCAAGCATCCGAAAAAGCAGGAAGAAGCACAAGCAGAACTCACCACGTTCATCCAAACTGTTGCAGACGTGAAGGAGAAGTTCAAGATCAAGCACTTAGTGAACATCATGCTTGGTGTGAATTCAACACAGATCAAATCGTACAAGCACGATACGCTTGAAGCATTTGGAGAAGGTGCTGATAAGGGAGAGCGCTACTGGCAATCGCTTGGACGTCAAGCTATCATCAATGGTTTCTTGTCAAAAGACATTGAGAATTACGGTCTTTTGAAGGTAACGGATGCCGGTCACGCCTACTTGGCCAAACCAACTTCGTTCATGTTGACCATTGACCATGATTTTGAAGCTGCTACAGAAGCAGAAGATGCCATGCCGATGGGAGCCATGAAAGGTGGTGGCGCTTCAGATGAAGTCTTGCTGAAAATGCTTAAGGACCTGAGAAAGGATATTTCCAAAGAAGAAAACCTGCCTCCGTTTGTCATTTTCCAAGATCCTTCGCTAGAAGATATGGCGTTCCGCTATCCGATCACGATGGATGAGTTGAAAGACATCACCGGTGTTGGAGCTGGAAAAGCCAGAAAATACGGTGAACCATTCTTGGAACTTATTCAGGAATATGTAGAAGAGAATGAAATTGAGCGAGAGCAGGACATGATCGTAAAAACGGTTGTGAACAAATCGAGCAATAAGGTTTACATCATCCAAAGTATTGACCGCAAACTGGACCTAGAAGATGTAGCAGACGCGAAAGGTCTTACAATGGATGACCTTTTAACGGAGATCGAACACATCGTAAGTTCAGGCACAAAAGTGAACATCGACTACTACATTGATGATGCCGTTGATGAAGACAAGCAGGATGAGATCTACGAGTATTTCCAAGAGGCCGAAACAGAAGGTATTGAAGAAGCACTTGCAGAACTTGGCAATGAGGACTACACTGAAGAAGAGATTCGATTGGTCCGCATCAAATTCATTTCCGAATTCGGACATTGATAAACTCAGTTTTGAATCAAGAAAAAGGACGGCAATGCCGTCCTTTTTCATTTGTCAGATCGCCTAATTAATAGCTTTGTCTTCATGACCGTTTCATCTACACGCAGAAAGCAAAATCGCTTTCGAAGTCTTTTGAAAATATCCATCTTCTGCACATATCTGGTGATATTGGCAGGTGCTGTGGTCCGAATGACAGGTTCTGGAATGGGCTGTCCAGATTGGCCCAAGTGCTTCGGAAGTTACATTCCGCCTACCGACATAAGTGCGCTTCCAGACGGCTACGAGCAGCACTACATTGAACTACGAAAGTCTAAAAATGAGAAGCTGGCCAAAATGATCCGTCCACTAGGTTGGGACGAATTGGCCACCAAGATCAGCGAAGACCCTGCAGTTTATGAAGGCACTGAGTTCGTGTGGCAGAAAACGTGGATTGAATATGTGAATCGATTGGCAGGAGCAGCACTCGGCATTTTCCTTTTGGCCGCTTTTTTCACATCACTGCTTTACTGGAAAAAGCGAAAAAAAATTCCATTGATCGTTTTGGGCATTATCATCGTCACAGGGTTTCAGGGTTGGATGGGATCTGTGGTTGTAAGCACCAACCTGCTTCCTGGAGTACTAACGGCTCACATGGTATTAGCATTTGTGCTGATTGCAGGTCTCATTTATCTCTATGTGAAAACTGCTCCTGGTATTCGAACTGCCTCGAGTTTCAACATGGATAATACAATGCGCTACGCACTTGGTGTTCTTATCGGACTGACATTGGTGCAGGTGCTACTCGGAACGCAAGTGCGACAACAAATAGATGTGATTGCAAAGAGTTTTGACCTTCAGCAACGCGGCCTTTGGATTTCTCAGCTCGATTGGATATTCAAAGTCCATCGGTCGTTCTCTATTCTGATTCTACTGGGCAATGCGTGGATCTGCTATCAGATCTTTAAATATCTTCATCACTACTTTGCCGTTTTTAGAGCAGGAGTCTATTTGGCTGTATTTGTTGGAGTAGCCACCATTTCCGGAATTATCATGGCCTACTTTGGCGTTCCAGCATGGGCACAACCAATTCATCTAGTGCTTTCTTGCCTGATATTCGGGGCTCAGGTGTACCTGTTTGTTGCAATTGGAAGAAAGACCCGTATTCAGACGGTTTCTATGACTTCCACTGCAAGGTCTCGATAAGATGCATCACATCTTCCTTTAAGAAGTCTATGACCGGTGCCAACGAGTCGTTGTTGGGCACCACATTGAAATAGAGTGCTCCGCGAAGAAAATGCTTTGTGCTATCGGTAAGGTGAAATTGTAAAGGTGACGCTGCACGGCTTCCTTCAACGGTGTAAAGCGTGCCGTAAACGTGCGTATCATCCTTTAGGATCAAGGTTTCGTCAATCCCCGAAGCCTTACTGATGTGCTTATTTGTAAGCTCGCGCGAATCTTCAAGAAAGGCTGCCAAATTGCCATCAATCTCCTTATAACTGAAATAGAGTTTTGCCTTGAATTGAGGATACTCGATATCAAACCAACATGACTCTGATTCTGGTCTGGTATCAGGTATGAACTTAGAATATGTGGCCATTTCAAACGAATACGGACAAGGCGTTTCTATGAGCGCATACTCCTTTTGGGGCAGATCAATTCGGATGTAACCTCTTGGTTTTGGCGTGTAATCCTGATTGCAGGAAGCCAAAGCAATTACCGTGGCCAACATCCCGACAAAGGTTATCGCTCTCATCTTAAACGTTTTCATTCTCATGTTGAAAGCGCGTAACCTTTACCCGTTTGATGCGCCTTTTATCCACACTTTCAATAGTGAATTCAAAATTCTCGAATCCTACTTTCTGATTCTTTCCGGGCATTTTCCCTACCTGTTCCAAAATAAAGCCCGCTAATGTGTCGGCTTCGCCTTTGTGCTTCTCAAACGATTCACCATCAATCTTAATGGCACGATAGAATTGCTTCAAATTTGTCTTTCCTTCAAATATGAAGTTGTCGTTATCCAACTTGGAATATACCACTTCGTCATCATCAAACTCATCCGAAATATCACCCACAATTTCTTCGATGATGTCTTCGAGAGTCACCAATCCTTCACATCCGCCATATTCATCCACAACAATGGCCAAGTGCACCTTTCTAGCTCGGAATTCCTCCAAAAGATCATCGATCATCTTGCTTTCAGGAACGAAGAAAGGTGGTCGCATAAGGTCTTGCCATTTAAAATCGTCCGGTTGATCCATGTGAACCAACAGGTCTTTGACGTGGATGATTCCAACGATTCTATCTAAGCTTTCCTGATAAATCGGAACGCGCGAAAAGCCAGACTCCAACATATCAGCAAGCAGTTCGTGGTATCCACATGAACTTTCTACCGCTTCCACATCGGTCCGCGGCTTCATTATCTGCTTTACATCCGTGTTACCGAACTTGACAATACCTTCCAATATCTTCCGATCTTCCTTCTCTCGAATGGATTCGGCCTTTGTGAGATCAAGCGCATGGCTTAGCTCATCAACCGAAATCTGCCCATTATTGGCTGATGCCAAGCGATCAACCACTGTGGTCAATTTAATAAGCGGCACGCTTAAAAAAGTAAACGCGATGGATAGATAATACAAAGGGAACGACATGATGCTTGAAAACATGATGGCGTATTGATTAGCGTACACCTTCGGTATGATCTCGCCAACCAGCAGAACGATCAGTGTAATTCCGAAAACCTCAATTACTCTACCTATCGGAATGATTCCAGCAAGTTGGTAATTCAGAATCTCAGGCCCAATGTACTTGGCCGTTAAGAAAGTGGAAAGGATAACGATTCCCACATTGACGAAGTTGTTCGCCACCAAAATGGTTGCCAACAGTTTCTTTGGTTTCTTAAGCAGCGTAAGTGCCTGCTTCCTGATCTTAAGATCAGATTCTTCCATTTCATCAAGTTCTGTTCGAGATAGCGAGAAATAAGCAACCTCAGCACCAGAGATCATGGCCGAACATGCCAATAGCGCAACAAGGACCGCAAGCCCTAGAATCAGATCAATCTGAAGCCAACTCGAAAGCATGACCAGATGAATGAAATTGTAAACCGGTTCCGGAGGTTCTTCCAATTCAGGATGGATTCGTTAAAACAGAACCGTTCAAGGTATTAAAACGGAAGGTCATCGTCAATATCGTCTAAAGAAGATGCGTGTGGTTCGTTTACCTGATTTTGCTGTGGTTGAGATGGCGAAGATGATTGCGCGCTACCAGATGACGAACCCGCTGGGCCACCAAGCATTGTCATATTATCTGCAAGCACTTCTGTTGTGTATCGCTTGTTTCCATTCTGATCATCCCAAGAACGCGTTCTGAGTTTACCTTCTATAAAAACCTGCGAACCTTTTTTCAGGTACTTCTCGGCAATTTCAGCCAAACCGCGCCACATAACGATGTTGTGCCATTCCGTCCGATCAACTGCATTACCATTTTTATCTTTGAATCTTTCTGTGGTAGCAATGCTAAAATTGGCCACTTTAGCCCCACTTTCGATGGTTCTTGTTTCAGGATCTGAGCCCAAATTGCCCACCAAAATCACTTTATTTACTCCTGCCATGATGTTTGATTTTTTTGGTTAATACTCAAAGATTCTAAACTTCTCCGTAAATAACAAGGTTTTGCTGATCCAAATAGCGATTTATCAACCTTGGAAAGGCAAAATCTTTCAATTTTTCAACTTCCACACTCACAAAATTCGCGAGTTCAAAGCTATTGCTTTTCACCAATATAAACTTCGCAAAGATGCGCTGATGTGAAAGGATGTGCTTGTACTCATTCGATACTTCCATTACCACGTCATCATTCCTCAAATTAAGTTCCGAAAGCATTTCAGTTTCGTCAAGTCTCCTTGCTGTTTCAAGCAACGGGAATTCATAAAGCCCATGCCAAATATCTCCTGATCCGCGTCTGGTGATGGGCACTCCTGCATCTGAAAGCACAACCATATAATAGAAGAAACGCTCTCGAACCTTTGTTTTCTTGGAACGAACTGGCAATTCGTTCTGATTTTGATTTGAAAAAGCGGAGCAACCAATGGCCAACGGGCACACTTCACATCGAGGCTTTGTGGGCGTACAGATAATAGCGCCCAACTCCATCATTGCCTGATTATGATCTCCGGAATTTTCTTTAGGCAATACATCATTCGCCATCTTCGTAATGGCATTCTTAGTAGCAGTTTCATCAATTGATTCCAAAATGCCATAATACCTAGACAACACACGGAAGACATTACCGTCTACTGCGGCATTTGGAAGTCCGAACGAAATGGAACCGATCGCTGCTGCAGTATATGGTCCAACTCCTTTCAAACTAAGTAAACCATCGTAACTGTCCGGAAATTTTCTACCCAAATTGCTGGTGATGTGCTTTGCGGTGTAATGAAGATTACGAGCCCTAGAATAGTATCCCAACCCTTCCCAGAGTTTGAGAACTTCATCCTCCGATGCACTTGCAAGCGCTTCAACAGTCGGAAAAGCCGTCACGAATCGCTCATAGTATGGAAGTCCTTGATCAACTCTTGTTTGCTGCAGTATGATCTCAGAAAGCCACACCGAATAAGCGTTTTTGCTTTCGCGCCAAGGCAGGTCGCGCTTTACCGAATGATACCATTCAAGTAGCTTTGTTCTTGGAAATAGGTTTATTTCGTCTTTCAATTTCAGTCCCTCAAAATTAAGAAGCCAACTGTTTCAAGTTTAAAATATTAATATACCTTTGCCCGCCCTTTTAAAGAAGCAGTAATCGGCTCATAATCAAGCACTAATGACAAAAGCTGACATCGTAAACGAGATCTCCGAACAGACAGGGATCGAAAAGCTACAGGTACAACACACCGTTGAAGCCTTTATGACCTCCGTTAAGAGTTCCTTGACCAAAGGAAACAACGTTTATCTGAGAGGTTTCGGAAGTTTTGTGGTAAAGAAACGCGCCCAAAAAACGGGACGTATCATTTCCAGAAACACAACCATTGTGATTCCTGAACACAACGTTCCGGCATTCAAGCCTGCAAAAACCTTCGTGAGCAAGGTTAAAAAGAGCGTGAAATAGTTGAAATTACCTCAGGTCATATTGGTTTTGTTGGCAGTAGCGGTGGGTGTTATCCTGTATTTAACTCCTATAGCTCCAATTGCACACGAAACAGAAGAAACCGAAGCTGCTTCTACAGAAGTGGCCTACGATATTCTTGACGATATAACCGAGATAAAAAACGGATTGGACAGTGCTTCGTTGGCCGAGGTCAACAAGTGGGAAGTTTCCGATAGCGAATCTGCCAACGACAGCATCATTGCTTTCTACGATATGCTCAGAAAGCCAGTTGGAGCTGCTTTCCATTCTCTAAAGAGAGCCGAAGCCAGCAACACGGCAGAAGCTTGGACAGAAGCAGGCGAACGTTTTCTTCTGAACGCCAAATACATGGGCGACCAGCCGCGAAAAGCAAGTTGGTTTACGCAAGCCAGAAGCTGTTTTGAAAAAGCAGTAGAACTTGACCCTGAGGATCTTGACATTCAAGTTGACCTAGGAGTTTGCCTGATGGAAAGTGCCACATTCCTTGGCACTCCTCCGATGGAAGGAATTGGTATCCTTAAGGGCGTTGAGCAAAAAGACCCTAAGAACATCAAAGCATTGATCAATCTTGGTTACTTCGCCATCCGTTCTGGTCAGTTCGACAAAGCGGAAGAACGGTTCAATCAAGTACTTGCAATTGATGGCGCGTATGCAGAAGCGTACCTCTATTTGGCCGATCTACACGAACGTCAAAAGATGTACAAAGAGGCAGTTGCCGACCTAGAGAAATTCAAAACACTTATTGATGACCCTAAAAAGTCTCAAGAGGTGGACGATTACATATTAGAACTTAATAAGAACATTTAAAACTCACGATCATGCCTTGCGGTAAGAAAAGAAAGCGACATAAGATGGCCACTCACAAGCGTAAAAAGCGTTTGAGAAAGAATCGTCATAAGAAGAAAAAATAATCAACCTTTGAGATAAGGTTCACAGGCCGCCTCACGCGGCAGTGCCAACACCTTTTAGAGCATTGGGTTGCGAAAGCGCCCGATGCTCTGTTGTACGCTATGCGGTAGGCGGCATTAAAACGCTATCCGTGAATTACGACCTGGTAATCTCATCACAACCTTCTAAGGTTGATATTGCCCTTTTAAAGGACAAAAAACTAGTAGAGCTACACGAGGAGACGGGCAACAGCGCGTTTCAGGTTGGAGACCTATACCTAGGCCGCATCCAAAAAGTGATGCCCGGCCTAAATGCTGCTTTCGTTAACGTTGGTTACGAAAAAGACGGCTTCCTTCACTATTTGGACCTTGGTCCGAAGGTGAAGACACTCATGAAGTTTATTGACCTCACAAGGGCCGGTAAACTCAAATCCCCTATGCTCGAGAAATTCAGACTAGAAGCTGAAATTGAGAAGAATGGGAAGATCGATGATGTGATGAAGCAGGGAAAAGAGATCCTGATCCAAGTTGCGAAAGAGCCCATCTCTACTAAAGGACCAAGATTGACCACCGAACTTTCCTTCGCTGGAAAATTCATGGTGCTTGTTCCTTTTTCTGATAAGGTCAACATCTCTCAGAAGATAAAGAGCAAGGACGAAAGCAAGCGGCTGAAAGACATCTTCAGAGACATCAAGCCAAAAGGGTTTGGACTGATTGTACGAACAGCTGCTGAAAACAAAAAGGTGCAAGACCTAGAGGCCGACCTGAACGATCTTGTTGACCGATGGGTGAAAATGGTTGAAAAGGTAAGAGATGCCGCTCCGCCACATCGCGTTATGGGCGAATTGAGCCGAACATCTTCCATGATCCGTGATATGCTCAGCTCAAACTTCGATAGCATTCATGTGGACAGCAACGAAGTTCATGATGAGATCAGCAAGTATTTGGCCGGCTCACCAGACAAACTCAAGAAACTGAAGTTCCACAAAGGCACGCAGCCGTTGTTCGAAACGCTTGGACTGAACAAGCAGATCAAGGCATCATTCGGCAAGCATGTCACATTTAGGAGTGGTTCATACCTCGTTATAGAGCATACCGAAGCCTTGCACGTCATTGATGTGAATTCTGGCCCGCGTACCAATGCTGGACAAGACCAGGAAACGAACGCGCTGGAATGCAACATTGAAGCTGCAAGAGAAGTAGCACGCCAACTGCGCTTGCGCGATATGGGCGGCATCATCGTGGTCGATTTTATTGACCTTCATAAAGGCGAGAACCGCAAAGAGCTGTTCAACGTGTTGAAGGAAGAAATGAAGGACGACCGTGCTAAGCACAATATCCTCCCTCCTTCCAAATTCGGATTGATCCAGATAACGCGGCAACGTGTGCGTCCGGAAATGAATGTGAAGACAAAGGAGAAATGCCCGAGTTGTGATGGATCTGGCGAGATTGAAGCTTCCGTACTTTTTGACACCGAAATTGAGAATAACGTCAGTTTTGTGATGAAAGAGCAGAACGAGAAGAGCATCACGCTGAAAGTGCATCCATACATCGCAGCCTATCTTACCAAAACAGAAAGTTGGCTGCCTTGGTCAAATAGTGTGATCAAAGAATGGAAAAAACAATTCGGTGGAGAGATAAAGGTGGAATCATCTACCAATTATCACTTTATGGAATATCACATTTACAATAGTCGTGGCGAGGAGATTCGACTTAACTAAACCGAACCTCACCAAAAAGCTCGCGCGCTTTGCAGACATTGGTAAGTTCTCCAATTGTGTGGAGGTTCCGCTTGCACATGAACTTCAGGATTTCCCGCTAAAGGGAAAGTGGGCCACCGACCATTTCAAGAACGATAATCCCATCACCTTGGAATTGGCCTGCGGAAAAGGCGAATATTCTATTGGACAGGCAACGCTTTATCCTGAACGGAATTTTCTCGGAGTCGATATCAAGGGCAATCGTATTTGGATAGGTGCCAAACATGCCCTGGAGAACAACTTGACGAACGTTGGTTTTCTTCGAACGCGCATCGACCATATTGCCAATCTGTTTGCTGCAGAAGAAATAGCCGAAATCTGGATCATCTTCCCCGATCCGCAGTTGCAGGCAAATCGCGAACGCAACCGACTTACTTCAGCCAACTTCATCGAGCGCTATCGTCAGATTCTGAAAAAGGATGGCATCATTCAACTTAAAACCGACAACTTCCCCTTGTTTCAATACACACAGGATGTGATTGCTGAGTTGGGTTTGAAAACCCTTTGCGAATCAACCGATGTGTACGCTGATCTGGAAAAAGGCGAGAACAAATTCCTCTGCGAACGCGAACGCGAACTTCGCATACGAACTTACTACGAAGGACTCTGGCTGAACGAAGGCCGCAAGATCAATTACATCGCCTTTACGCTTTAAGCCGTGGCTGAGAAGAAAGACAGTTTCTTCCAAGATGTTTGGGATATCGTAAAGCTTATTCCCAAAGGTCGTGTTACGTCTTACGGTGCCATTGCCAAATACCTGGGAAGTCCTGGTGCGGCACGGATGGTTGGCTGGGCCATGAATGCGAGCCATGCCGCTAGCGAAAGCATTCCAGCCCAGCGTGTAGTTAACCGCATCGGAATGCTCTCCGGAAAAACACACTTCCAAGGACCGAACCTCATGCAGGAATTACTCGAAAGCGAAGGCCTGAAAGTAGAAAACAACCAAGTGGTCGATTTCCAAAAACACTTTTGGGACCCGATGGTTGAATTGGACCTGGACCGCTAAAACCTAAGTGCTACTTCTTGCTCTCTGCAAGAATATAAGCTGCCAGATCCTCTATCTGCGAATCGCTCAATTTCTCTTTAGAGTAGATCGGCATGTACTCAGGCGTTTTCTCTGAGGAAGATGTACCATGACGTGTGATAAAGTAAACCGACCCGCCATTGCTCTTCTTGAAATACTTCACCAACCAATCAAAACCTTTCTGACCATCCTTTGGTCCAAAAACAGTTTTCTTGGTCACTTTTCCTTCTCCGTGGCAATGCAAGCAGCTCTTTTCATAAACCCATTTGCCGTTTTCGAGATTCCCTTCCACGCCCATTTTTCGCTCTGCAACAGGTAACTCATCTACAAAAGTGGCCGGATAGCCTTGAATATACTTGGATTTGATCAGAGCAATACTGGCAAGCTTCTCCTCTTCCGTCTGACCAACCTTGGTGATCTGGTCCAATTCCAGTTCGTTTAAGTTCAGGTCTCTCATCTTCAATTCCATGGCGCCCAAATAGTGCAACACAGCCTCCATTTCATCATCAGTCAGTTCGCGTCCAACCGAACATTCTTTAGAACATAGTTGAATCGCGTTCTTCAAGCTATGACGTGCAGGACCGATCAACTCTATGCCGTATTTTTTCTCATTGTCGCCATTGAACCAACTCGTTCTGTTGGTAATACCATAGAAAGTAGATCCAGGTAAATATGGTTGATTGAACTCTTTCGAATATTGTAAGCGGCTGTCTGGATCATTATCGTCTGCAAAAGGTGCCTCTGGCAGCACATTATGACAATCGACACACACAAAATGCTGAGATAAACGGTATTGCGTTGTGCCATTCATAAACGGACCGCCCGATTGAATCAAGTCTTTTCCAAGGCCTATCTTTTCCATATCCTGGGTTCCGACATAATGCTCAGGAGCCTCATCGCCCAAAGCAAGAAGCACACTGCTTACAGGCATGTTCTCATCATAACTATTAGCAGGATTTAAAAACAGGCTGGCGGTAAATCCAGTGCACACCACAAATGCAATAATGGCTATCGAAAATCTATACATGATCAATCGTTTGTTTGAACATCAATTTTAATCAATTTGTAGCCATTCTCTATTCCGATATCAGATTTAAACTAAAAAAAGGGGCAACGATAGTTGTAACCCCTTTTTTTGTCCATTATTCCTTAACTCACCTCCACCACCTCAGCGGATTCAGCTTTTTGATGACTGATGCTTCAGGGTCGCCACTCGGGCCGAAGGACATCATTACCATGCTGATCTCGTTGTCGATGGTTACTTTTTTGATAGCGGGTTTTGTGTATTTCCTTTTCATAGTTGTCAGTTTCAAGTTACGAGTTACGAGTAGGGGCGTATGGCGATACGCCCTTACGGACAATTGTTTAGTTAAGTATTACGCGGTGTGTATCTGTTCCTTTTTCGGTTTCTATGCGAATGAGGAAAACGCCAGCGTTCGCGTTCAATCCGAAGGTGGTTCGGTTGGTGTTTAGGTTAGACGTATGAACGATTCGTCCAGTCATTTCCAGCACCTGAACGTTTCCTTTCTCGATATTCTCAGAAAGAATAATGTTCAGTTGGTTTCCGTTGGAAGTGTAAACGCGAGAGCTTGCCTCTGCTCCATCTTCAATTCCAACTGCGGTCATCCCAAAATGCAGCACAAAACGGTCTCCGATGTTGCCAGCATCTGACGTGAAAGCGTAGTTCTGTTCCACATTCAGATCTTGGAAGATATTGAGGTAGGTGTCTTCGAGGTGAACCGTTTCACCCACTACGGTGATATCGTTTGCGTTGAGCGTGTAGTTTCCCTGAGATGGAATCTTTACTCCCAACGGAACAGTAGGGTTGTTCTCGGTGCTGGTCAGTCCGTTGATCACCAAGGTGTCGTTGTCCTCTGTGGTGTACAATTGCGGAATGGCGGTATAAAGCTGCGGTACGTTTGCTCCTGCCCAATATTTACGCGAGTCGTAATCATCATACGCATCCTGTGCAGCAGCATCGAACATTACGATGGTCTCATCGCTTACCGTTCCGTTACTGAGGGTCATTCTTACCAGACCTTCCTGTACGGAGGTCTTGTAAATACCTGCTTGGGTTCCGTGGCTTCTATCGTTCAGATCGAAGCCGAGCGAGCCCGTGTTGCCATCTGCATCTACCCGAACCCAGAATGACTGTGTAGGCGGAATATCGCCCGTTACATCACCATTGCCATTGTTGTTAGTGCCAATGCCGCTGGTGGCATTGTACGTATCGTAAAGCATGGTGCTTCCATTGTGGGTGCGATACCAGATGGTCGGTTCCAAGTTGGTACGATTGGCGGTGTTCCAACTTAATGTGCTTGGGTAAGGATTACCAACCAGATTGTAGCCTCTGTTCGTGGCCGTTGTACCTGTTCTGGTAAGACCTGATGCGGTCTGCGCTCCGTTGTTGAAGGTTGTTCCTTCAAAAGTGACTGTTCCGGTTACCCCCATTCTGGCAACGTAGCCAGTTGTTGGCTGCAGCGTTGTACTTCCATCGGTTATCTGAGTATAGCTTTGCGATGTTTCGTTCGCACTCCACAGTTTGTTGCCATTCAGTAGGTCGTAAGTTTCGGCATCGGCTCCCGTTACCGGAGTGCTTACGTACCAGAAAAGCCCATCAGGTACAAACCCTCCCGAACCGGTCAGGTACTGCTCCATCTGGCAAGAACCTGAACCTGTTATTGTTCCTTCGGTGATGAGCGAACCGATTCCTGTAGCATCTGCTTTCACCATAATGGTTCCATCGTTATCCGTATTGCCAGTGATGGTCAAAGCTTTTCCAGCATTTACGGTAAGCACCGCACCGTTCTCAACCAGAAGATCCGCACATGTGGCAGGCGAAGCGGGGTCGTTTTCGATACTCGGCTGATTGACCGCTGAACTCGGAATGAACGCGTTCTCCGAACCGTTGGGCACTGTACCAAAACTCCAGTTTCCTGTATTTGACCACGTAGAGTTCGTTGCTCCCGTCCATTCATTGTAAACCAGAACATCAACAGTGATCGTCATTACACTGTCCAAACCGCATTGGTTCGGAATGGTATCCATATACGTTCCCGATATTGTGTAGGTCTCGTCTCCACTTGGTACCGTGTACGAGTTGATGGCCGTAACGGAATATGCGGAACTGTTATCCACGCATCGCGAATAGACCGCGAAATAATCGTGTTTGAATGGGGAAGAAACGTCCCGAACGAAGAGACCGCCAATGTAGATGATGTTCTCATCTGCCATCAATACCGTAACCTGATTGTATGGGCTCGGATTCCAAGTCTGTGCTGCAGCCGTTGTCGAATCCAACTCGGCCAACCAATCGCGAGACTGGCCTCCAATCGCGTCAAAAGCACCGCCCACAAACACGCTTCTATCTCCAGATGCAACTGCCCGAGCTACACTGGAAGCGTTCGGGTTCCAAGAATCCAGACCATCTGTTGCAAGATCGATGGCAGCCGTGTTGTTCCTTGTGTTGAAATCGACACTACTGAATGATCCGGCAATGAAGAGCTTGGAATCGCTTGCATCCATGGCGTAAACACTTGGAACCATCCCCGTAATGTTCTTGGAAAATGCATCCAACGTTCCCGTACCCAATTCAAAAGCGGCCAGACATGTTCTGCCCGTTCCGTTCATAGTTGTGAATTCGCCTCCAGCAAAAACACGGTTGCTGGCAACTTCCAAGCTGCGTACAAGGCCATTCGGATTCGGATTCCAAGCAATTGGGTTGATGCTGTTTGTCAAAGCAGCAGCCAAGTAGTTTCTAGACTGACCGCCAATGGATGTGAAATTACCGCCAATGTAGAGCGTGTCCTGACTGAACTTCAGCGCGCGCACATCATCATTTGCCCCAGCCGGCATCCAAAAAACCAGATTTCCTGATGCATTAATGGCTGCAAGGTTATTACGCGAAGTGAAATCGACATTATTGAAAGCTCCGCCCACATAGACGATTCCATTTCGCTTTTCGATGGCGTAAACGGCACCGATCACTTGCGGATTCCAGCTGATCGGAACTCCAGTTGCTTCATCCAGCGCTACGATTCCTTGTCTTTCGGTTAGGCCAAGATTGGTGAATTCACCACCTGCATACACACGATCTCCGTCCACCGATAGCGTGTGAACGGTATTGTTTGCCCGGGGATCCCAACTCTGAACCGTTCCTGAAACACGGTTGGCCGCGGCCAATCGATTACGGTCCCATCCACCTACAACGTTGAACTCGCCTCCGAAATATGCGTTGCCGCCAGAAACCTGAACCGTTCGCACAATGCCGTTCGAATTAGGATTGAATGTGGTAACCGTTCCATCTGTCTTGATCGCTGCAATTCGGTTACGTGCAGAGAATCCAACGGAGTTGAAAGCACCCCCGAAATAGAGCGTATCGTTCACCAATTCCATGTCGTAAACCGCTCCATTCGCGTTCGGATTCCAGCTGGTTTCGTTACCCACACCTGTGGTGGAGAATGCTGCAATATTATTGCGCGTTACGCCTGATGCGATATTGAATGAACCGCAGGCATAGACTGTACTTCCGTCAACAATGACATCGTAAACGTCTCCGATAACCTGAGGATCCCAAGATGTGGCAACTCCCGTAGTTGCGCTCACTGCCCCCAGTTTGAATCTGCTCACCCCCGCCAACTGGGCAAAGTTGCCACCCACATAAACTGTGGTTCCACTCACCGCAATGGTGCGCACTGCCAAGTTTGCTCCAGGATTCCAAGAATTGACCGCCCCTGTTGTGGCGTTCAACGAAGCAATATTCATTCTAGAACTGCCGCCTATATTCACAAACTGACCTCCAACATAAACGGTGCTTCCACTCACCGCAATATCATACACGAAGCCAGATGATACGTTCGGATTCCAAGATGTGAGTTGGCCATCTCCATCGATATGCGCCAGCCTGTTGCGCGTTTGTCCATCAATGTTGGTGAAATCGCCACCAATGTACCAACCACCGTTTCCGTCCTTCTCGGCCACGTAAATGTTTCCATTGGTTACCGGAAACCCCATATTGGGATTACCCGAATTCAAACTGATGGGAACACCATAAGGTCGATTGGCCGCTACGTTATCAAAATCGCCACCAACGTAAACAATGCCATCTGCTTTGTGAATGGCGTGCACCGGGCCATCGGGCTCCCACCATTTGGGTTCTACCTCAATGTTCTGAGCTATGGATGAAAAACAAGTGGCCAACAACAGCACAAAGACTGCGATAACGTGCATACTTTTTCGGGTTGGATTGGTATGTTTCATTTCAATTGGTTTTTACTTTTTGAAGGACTTTAGAATAGAGCGCATCAATTCAAGAACACGCGGTGCGTTTCAGTTCCGTTTAGCGATGCTATTTGCACGAGGTAAACTCCAGTGTTCACACTCAGATCAAGAACCGTTCTTGTTGCATTCATAGCAGTTGCTGCAACAACACGGCCCGTGAGGTCAAGCACCTGAACATTCCCATTATCTACATTTTCAGGAAGGATGATATTCAACTGATGGTTGGAAACATATACCCGTGAATACTGCGTCAACTCGTCAATTCCCGTAACACTCATTCCGAAATGAAGAACAAAGCGGTCACCGATGTTGCCTGCAGCTGAATTGAAGCTGTAGTTAGGTTCCACGTTCAGGTCTTGGAAATGATTGAGGTAGGTGTCTTCCAAGTGAATGCTTTCTCCAACAACGGTGATGTCGTTGGCGTTGATGGTGTAGCTGCCCTGTGCGGGTAGCTTCATCCCTAATGGAACTGTTGGGTTGGTATTCGAGCTGTACAATCCGTTGATCACCAGCGTATCTTCCTGTAAATTCATGTACAGCTGAGGAACGTTACTCGACCAATACTTGTGGCTATCGTAATCATCGAAACCATCTTGGGCAGCCACCTCGAATAGGATGATGGCCTCGTCAGAAACGGTCTCATTGCTCAGTGCTATTCTCACCAAACCTTCTTGCGCTTCCGTCTTGTAAATACCCGCCAATGTTCCGTGGCTTCGGTCTGCATTCGCAAAGTCCAATTGGCCTGTAAGTCCGTCTGCCGAAACACGTACCCAGAACGCCTGAGTAGGCGGAATACTTCCATCCACAGCACCACCACCGTTATTGTTGGTCCCGATCATACCACTCGCGTTGTAGGTATCGTAAAGCATGGTGCTGCCTTGGTGTGTGCGGTACCAAAGGGTGGTTTCGAGGTTGGTCTTTACGGCATTGTCCCAACTTACGGTTGATGGATACGGATTGCCTACCAAGTTGTATCCTCGGTTCGCGGCCGTTGTGCCTGTTCTTGTGAGACCTGAAGCGCTTAGATTGCCGCTGTTGAAGTGAATGTTCTGGTCCACCTCATTGAATGTGATTGTCTGCGTGCTTCCCATTCGGGCAACATACCCAACCGTTGGCACCATTGGAACTGCACCCACGGTTTGCAGAGTATAGGATTGCGTTGTTTCGTTTGCCGTCCAAAGTTTATCGCCCGTATCCACATTATAATCGTAGATGTAATTTCCGTTAACTGGACTACTCACGTAGTAGAAAACACCGTTAGGGGTTGCTCCTCCAGAACCCGTTAGGTATTGCTCCATTTTGGAGGCACCACTTCCGGAAATGGTTCCTTGGGTAATGAGCGAGCCGATGCCCGTGGCGTCTGCTTTCACCAGAATGGTTCCATTGTTCACAATATCTCCCGTTACAGTAAGCGCTTTGCCTGCATCAATGGTCAGAATTGCCCCTGCATCGAGAAGAATAGACTGACATTGTACCGGTGAAGCAGGCAATGACGTGATATGTGGTTGATTGACTGGAATAGAAGAAATGCTTGCCACATCCAGAAGACCAGGCACAAGACCTGAACCCCAGTTGGTGGCATCGTTCCAATCTGTTGAAGTAACGCCCAACCAAGAAATGGCAATTGGAAGAATAGTTACGTTGATGGCCATCACGCTATCGCAACCAGCAACGTTGGCAATCGTGTCCATTACCACTTGCGTGCCGAGGTTGGTAATGGTCTGGTTTCCGCTCGGAACGGTGTATGATACCGTTTCCGTTACGCTGAAAGTTGAGGTCGTTTGGAGTTGATTCTCCGCTGCACCAACGTCTCTTCTTCCATCTGAAAGTGACACATTCTGAGCATCAGAAGCATCTGCCGGATTGCCTGAATTGATGGCAATACTTCCGCAGCCTGGAACCATCGTAAAAGTTAATCCTCCATTGTTTTGCAACGTTCCGAGGTTCAATTGCAGATCGGTTGCACCCAGAATGTCCGTTGCCGTGCTGCCGCTAATGGATACATCATCAAAAATGTTGTGGCCCAGGGAAGTGATGGTCGGGCTGTGACTGTGGTAAATGTTGCTAGAACCGTTGAGCGCCACAATGCTGCTTTGCAGATTGAGGTTGGAGGTTGTACCTGCCGATGCAATGGTATTGGCGTAAATACCGCCACCGTTGGAGGATGCGGAATTGTCCGTGAGCGTAGAATTGGTTACTGTAAGCGCTTGCGTGGCCGTTTGGTTTGATGATGAGACCGAAGAGAATATGCCACCTCCGTTGCTACCAGCGGCATTTCCTGTTATAGTGCTTGTATGGATATTGACAGTGGCAACCGTTGCGGTACTGACCGAGCCACTGTTAATGAACATACCACCGCCATTGAAGGTCGCCTGATTGTTGGAAACGGTTGAACTGGACAACGATACGGACGAAGTCCCCGTGCCGAATGAGGCCTGAATGCCACCACCGTTGGTGCCTGATGAATTTCCATCAATGGTTGAATTCGACACACGCAATTCCACACCACCCTGAAATGCCAGGCCACCACCGAAACCATCGGCCATGTTGTTGTTGATGACCACATTCTCAAGAATAAGTTTTGCGGTATTGGATGAGAAGATTCCACCGCCCATAGCAGCTGTACCCGAACCCGTGGCTTGTCCATTCTGTACGGTTAGATTTCTGAGAATCGTACTGTCCGTCCCCGTTATCTCGAATATTCTTGACGAGGCATTTCCATCAATGATGGTGTTGTCAGGTCCATTTCCGATGATCACCAGATTGTTGCTGAAAGAAATATCTCCTGACGTAAGCACTATCGGATTGCCATTCGTACTCGCATCGAAAATGATCGTATCGCCATCGCAGGTTGAGGCAACGGCATCGCGCAGCGAACCGGGACCCGAATCGTTGGTGTTGCTTACAACTCCTACTGTTTCGAGAACGGTGAGCGTGATGGTCAGGATGCTATCGGCTCCACAAATGGTAGTGAGCGTATCGGAATAAACGCCTGAAACGGTGTAAGTCTCATCGCCACTTGGCACGGTATAATCAGTGCAGGTTGAAACGCTGAAACTTGCATTGACCTCTGGCAATTCTGACGATTCGAAAGCACCCATATCGATGGTGGTCATTCCGATATTATCACCATCAACAATTCGCGCATTTCCGTCCAGGTCATTGGCGGTTGCATTCAGGGCATTGCTTCCTGCATCGATCACAACCGATGCTGGGCAGGAACTTACCCGATAATCTCCGGCCGTGGTAGGAGTTGAGCTTGCCGTGATCGGATTTACGAAAAGTGGGTCGTTTGATGAAAGGGTCCCGTCAAGGTTACCAGTTCCCGTGGGGGTTTCATCCTTGATGAGCGAATAGGTTGCAGTAATGATACCAAAAGCATCGGGCGAAAAGGATGAAGCACCATTGCCCCAAACAACGCTGTTCCTCGAAGTGAAGTTGCCCGCAATGCCTCCGCCTCCCAAGGCATAGTTACCTGCAATGGTCGTATTGACAAGCGTAAGTGAACCTCCTGCACCCTTCATTACTCCACCCCCTTGCGATGCGCTAACGTTTCCGCTTATCAGCGCGTTGGTGATTGTGCAAGTTGTATTCGTCACGTGCAAGCCACCCCCAAGGTTGGTGGACCGATTACCGCTAACTACACAGTTCTTTATCTGCAAATTGCCCGAAGCCGAATAGACGCCACCTCCGTTGTATCTTCTGAAGGCTACGCCATCAACCATTCGGTCGGTACCTGCCCCCGAAGCACTTCCGTTGCGAATGGCAAAACCATCCAACACATTGGTTCCGGTTGAACTTTTTGAAAGAACTACCGAATAGACCTTTTGTCCTCCGCCCAAATCGCCATCCAGAATGCTCGGGTTCGAATAATCCTGAAGCCCTGTAGATGGGTTATAGCCTCCTTTGAGCACGATGCCATCGTTCAGCAGGAAATAATGATCGAGATTGCCGCTGCAAGTGCTGCACAACCGCGAGGCCGAGGGCGTGTAGGTGCCCGATGCCACCAGTATCTCCGTTGCGCAATCGCTGATCTCCAGTGCACTTTCCAAAGAGGTGAATGCATTTGCCCAACTCAGGCCCGTGTTGGTTCCAGTTGCATCCGGGTCAACATATAGGCTGTAATATGGAGTGGAGGAGACAACCGTGTATTCGAGGTCAATGACCCGCTGATTGCCGCTCTGATCGGTTGCCGTTACCTGCCTTGTAATATTGGTGCCAACATCTTCGCAGGTAACTGTGAAGGGCTCCGATACCACGCTTGAAACGGAGCAGTTGTCTTCGAATGTTAACGTTGGCGGAATGACGGTAAGTTGTGTGTTTCCAGTGAGGTCTATGACACCGAAATTGGGTGCGCTAATGGTGTTCCACGAAGCATATGTCGGGGTTGGTGCAAAGTCGTCAACAACCGTAACCTGTGCCTGACAGGTGCTGGTCAATCCCACGTAATCGGTAACGGTAAGCGTAACGGTGTTTGCCCCCAAATTGGAACAATTGAAGCTGCTGGGCGATACCGATATGCTAGCGATTCCTGTATTGTCTGTTGAGCCACCGTTGACTGCCGATACCAGCAGCGTTGCCTGACCAGCAATTCCTGATGCTAGGACGATATTTCCATTCTCATCAAAGTATTGTCCGACACCAAGGGTGACTGATGCGCTCTGACAAACAGCCACTGGTGGTTGTGAGTCATAGATTACCCGATAACCTATGCTTCCGTTGTTGGCGTTTGTGTTGGTTGATGTGGTGCCGCCCAAAATGTAGGTATAGATCAATACCTCATTCGCAACCCACGATGACCCTCCTCCTCCGCCATATTCCTGTCCGCCACCGCCACCGCCTTCATACCCAGCGCCACCGCCTCCTCCTCCATAGAAACCAACAAATTCCATTGTGCATTCTGTGTATGGAGTTATACCAGAATGAAATGGTCCTCCAGCTCCACCACCACTATAACCCGTACCACCTCTACATGCATCACGAGTTGTCACCGTTGTACATCCGACTCCAAACGGGTTCAATGGGTCGCAGGCATTTCCGTATTGATAGGTTGCCTCTGGGTGATGACCTCCTGCACCCCCAATCGCAGGTGTTTTCCCTTGAATTTCACATTGGTGCAGATCGGGTGATGATTGGCAGACAGAGCCATAGTAACCCCCACCACCTCCAGCTCCTATAAATAATCTATTGGAGTATTCGTTGACAATATAATTGACGAGAGTAAGAGCAGGACCGCCCGTGGAGTAAGGATCCCCACCTAAACCACCGTCTCCGCAGCCATCAATTCCATTTGAAGGATATTCTCCACCTCCAGGTAATCCGTGCGACTGGTGGGTCTCAACAGCACTGCCACCGCCACCGCCACCAGCAATGCACAACAGCGACCCATTGTGATCGACAATTGCCGTTGAGGCGCCACCGCCACCGCTTGCTATCCGATCATGTATGTCGGATGATCCCCGTTTACCTTGATAGAAAGTGAACTCCCGACCTTCGTTGTCAACAGTTATCGGTATTTGAAAAGTGACTGTTCCTCCCTGGCCACCTTTGGCCATCAGGTCAACGAATATCCCGTCCCATGTGGCCGTTCCGCCATCGGCACCTTTAACGGTGAATACAATATCGGTTGCGCCTGTGGAGAGAAGCGGTATTGTTCCAGTTGCTGTCGATCGCACCCACGGGTCACCATTTGAGAATTCTATTGGCGTAGTAACAGAATTGCTCAAAACTCCGTTATCTAATTCGGTGGTTATCTGCGCACTAGCAAGTACTGGGAAAAGCAGAATTGCAATAAGACGGGTTGCATTCATCATCATAGCGGGAGTTGATCAGAATGTTTGTTTGGATAGAAGGTTCATGGAGTTTTCGATCTCCTCCAAACGCAATTCATACCACAGATAGATCCCAAGCACGATGGCCAAGAAGACCATCAGCATACCGATGAAAAGGATGGTTCCTTTGGTCAGTGGGAAGTGTCCGTGGAGTGCGCTCGAATCCATGTGCCCAAAGGTGGAAAGGAGGTCCGGAAGAAAACGAAATTCAGGTGTGACAAGAGCGTGACAACGCTCTTTTTGAACTCAGAACCGCTTAAATCCGAGCGATAAGCTCAAGCAGTTCCTCCACCGTTTCGATGTTCAATTTACGCCTCAGTCTGGAGCGCGTCTGGCGGATGGTGTTGTCGCCAACACCAAGGATCTGGGTCATCTGTTTAGCAGATACGTCCATTTTCGTCAATAGGATGAAACGCTTTTCCGCCTCGCTGATGTTGGGATACTTTGCCTCCAACCGTTCGATGTATCCGGCATGCACGTTCTCGAACAGTTGTTTGAAACGGGCCCAATCTTCATCAGTCAGGATCTTGGCCTCTTGTAGTTGTTGCAGGTTGGAATCGTTTTCAGTCACATCCCCCAATGGAATGTTCTTCGTTTCCATTTCCTGAACAAACTCGAGCAATTGTTGCTTGGCCAGCTTCAGTTCGTGCTCCGCATCTTCCTTTTCTTGAACCAGTAATGCCCGCTGCCTGTTTCGCTTTGCGCGGAAACGGATGAACATCACGGAAAGCACGGTGAGCACCAGCACCATCAGACCGATAAGCACATTCCTGCGCTGTATCTGCAGCTTCCGTTCTCCTTCCAATTTGGCGGTCTGGGTGGCAATGCGTTCCAGTTCCAGTTTCTGCTCCGCTCGGGCCAGCATCACACGGTCGTATTCGCGCTCAATGCCATCCTTCATCAATAGGGAGGAATCCACGTATGCCTTCACCATTTCTGCATTGCCCAATGCGCCATATAGCTTGGCGGCTATCGGATACACGAATGCCTTGCGTGTGAGTTCGCCCGTGGAACAGGCGTGCTGCAAAGCTTCTGTCAAATAACCTGTAGCGAGTTTGGTTCTCCCTGTCTGGAGGGCGATATCCGCCAAAATGGTCAGCGCGTTTGATGCTCGACCTAGATCATTCACCCTTTTAGCCTCTTTCATGTCCTCTAGCAACAGCAGCTCGGCTCTAGCAATATCACCCTGCAGGTAGTAGTTCTCTCCCAAATTCCCTTTGGAAAGTATCGGATAGACCGTGTCCTTGGTCTCCAGCGCAAAGTCATAAACCCGCTGAAACCAAGCGTTGGATGAATCCAATTGTCCCAACCTTCTATAGGTAATTCCCATCATGTTGAGCGCAAACATGCGGTAGTAATGCCTGTAACCGACAGACATGCTTTCCACCGCCTGTTGGTATCTCCTTATTGCCTCATCATATTCCCTGAAATCGTAATGAACATGCCCCAACTGGGTAAGGCAAATGCTTTTGATGGGATATTCGGCCGGATCCTTGTCCTCAAGCAGACGGACAGAATTGCGGATGTGCAGGAGTCCCGACTCGTATTGTCCTCGGTCATAGAGCCGCGTACCTATCAGACTTTCGCAGCGCGCTTCCAGCCAAATGGCGTTGACTTCTCTTGCTTTTTGGATGAGTTCCAATGCCTTTTCAGTGAGCTCTGGTAATCGGTCGTCAGACCGGTAATTGTAATAATGAAGTTCAATGAGGTCGGCTTCAAGAGCAAAATCCGGATCATTGTGTTTCTCTGCAAGTTCTCTAACGCGTTGGAGGTCATTGAAGATCGCCACCGAATCCTGATAGCGCACAAATTGCTCGTAATAATCGAACAGCGCCAAGGTGCGCTCCGTGTGGGTTTTCCCTACAAGCTGCGTAAAATCAATGGGTGATTGGGCAAGAGTGGCTTGCCAAAGGGATATGAAGAGAAGTAGGATGGTAAAACGCTTCATTTCGGCTAAAATAAGCCAACATCTGAGATGAGGTATTAAGGAATAAGCGAAAAAAAGAAGCCGTGCCTCCACCTTGGTATTACGGGAGACCATTGGCTCACCACTTATAGTTTGCGGCTTACAACTTCATTCAGCCATCCTTTATCTGTTCAGGGTCTGTTCAAAGTAATTCCAACCTTAAACTTTGAACTCGGCACCTTCAACTTTCTTCAACCTACCTCCCATTCCCTTTCCTCATCTCCTCCAGCTGTTTCATCAGCCGTTCCACCTCTGCCTGAGAAAGGTTCTCCAATAGATCCTGTGGACTGTGAACAATTGGACCACGCGTTAGCGCTGAACGAATTACTTCACTAGAAGCTTCTGTCTGAACACAGCTTTATCAGTAACCAAAGCTATGATGTAGTTTCCTGCATCAAGCATCGAAACGTCTAAGTTCAAATGAAATGGGACAGATAGAACAACTCTCCCCGCCATATCATAAACCAAAGTACTGGTTGGTGTTTCTATCCCATCTGGAATTAGGAAACGAACCATGTCAGAAGCCGGATTGGGATAAACATCAATCGGACTCTTCACGTATTCACCAACTGCCCCTGGGAAATTATCAAGCCCAATGATCATATTCCTGATCATCCAGCCATCCTTACCGGTTTCCATACTATCGCTTTCAAAGACAAAGCGAACGTAAACAGTATCCATATTTTCCCAATCACATCCATTAGAACGGCTTTCATTTCCCTGAAAAACAGAAACGTACCAGATAAACTGAACAGCACTCCAGGTCCATTCCGATTGATTCCCAGAAAAACCATAAACTGTGTCGTGAATGATACTCGGGAAATTGAATATTTCTGTCTCCAGAGGTAGATTTAACTGAGACCACGTCCAAGCAATCGATTGCCAATTGACACTATCACAAGAATATTCCAGATAACCACCATCCACCAATGTATCTGTAGAATACTTATGTTCAAACGCAATCCACGAGGTTTGATAGGAATAATTATCGTTAGACGGAATCATCACCACCAATTCACTTCTAAGACTATCAGCATAGGAATTAACTGAATCGGTTACCCAGCCGATTTCGTTATCAAAAAACGACTTCGATGTGGTTCCATAGACCCATGCATTACTCGAATCACTCGTGTTCACCGAAAACAGGTGCGGTTCATTGATCGGAGAAATATTGGCAGCAATTCCGCCATCATAACCATCAATTTCAACCAACGGAACATCTCCGGGATTAACGTGATACCATGTTTGGGATTTGACTGTTGTAAAACAAAAAACAAAAAGAAATACCGATGTAAGAAGTCTCATACAGTCAAAAATACTCAATCTTAGAACGAGTTGTTATTGCTTGTATCTATCTCTTTCGCAAAACCCACCCGTCACTTCCGGCTCCTCATCTCCTCCAGCTGTTTCATCAGCCGTTCCACCTCTGCCTGAGAAAGGTTCTCCAATAGATCCTGTGGACTGTGAACAATCGGACCTCGCATTAGCCCTGCGAGGTAAGACAACTGCTCATTCCCGTCAGGTTCATACCTGAACAATTCATTCGGTGTGCATTCAAAGGCCTTGCACAGTTTAAACAAATGGTCAATTCCAACCGATTTCGCAGATCCATCAAGTAGTCTTCTAGCCTGTTTGTAGCTGAATCCACGTTTGGAAAGCCACACGTTTCCAAATTTTACTCCGCGCATTTTTAGTAGTCTATTCACATCCAATCGTATCATAACAGTATCATTTAAACACAAATACAACGGCCCACCCCCTTCTTTAGTGTGCTCAACCAACGCTTCCTGTCTCCCAAAAGATGGCACTTGCCTCTTATGGGCCACTCTTTGCCAATCCACTTCTGCTCAGTGCCTCGCTAAAGACACTTTAAGTCTCACCACAGATTCTTTCTGCCTCCCTACCGATGCTTTCTGCCTCGCCACTCATACTCTTTGCCTCGGAATTTCTACTTATTGCCTCGCCACTTCTGCTCAATGCCTGGCCATAGACGTTCTTAGCCTCCCCACTTCCACCCGTCACATCATCATTTCGTCATCATCATTACAGTTCAAATCTTCATCACTTCAGGTCCTCACCACTTCAAACCGATCACTACCTTTGCCTTTAGAATGAATCTAAATAAGCAGAGTGTAGCAGAGGCCCTTCAGGCCGTAAAGTCGCCAGCTGGTAATGTCAGCATTACAGAAAGTGGCGAATTGAAGAATATTCAAGTTTTCGGAAAAGAGATCGACATTGATCTGGAAGTAAAGAGTCCAGCACTCAACATTCGGAAGAAACTCGAAAGCGACATCAATACCGTGCTTTTCGAAGCATTTGGTAATGTGACGGTCCGTATAAACATTGCTGCCAAACCCATTCAGCAAGGACCGCAAGGACCACCCACATTAAGCAAGGTCAAAAACATCATTGCTGTTGCTTCGGGCAAGGGCGGAGTGGGAAAAAGCACCGTCACAGCCAACTTGTCCGTTGGCCTCGCAAAGCAGGGCTTTAAGGTCGGATTGATAGATGCAGACATCTACGGACCAAGCATGCCGCTGATGTTCGATATCGTCAGCGAAAAACCAAAAGTTACGGTCATCGAAGGCAAGCAATACATGCTTCCTGTAGAAAGTTATGGCGTGAAGGTGATGAGCATCGGCTTCTTTTCCGACCCAACACAGGCCATTGTGTGGCGCGGACCCATGGCTACCAAAGCCCTCAAGCAAATGTTTGGCGATGTGTGGTGGGATGAACTCGACTACCTCCTACTCGACCTGCCTCCCGGAACGGGAGATGTGCACTTGACCATTGTGCAAGCAGTTCCTGTAACGGGAGCCGTTGTTGTTAGCACGCCACAGGAAGTTGCATTAACGGATGCCCGTAAAGGTGTGGCGATGTTCCGCCTTGATAGCATCAACGTGCCCGTTCTGGGATTGATAGAGAATATGGCGTGGTTCACCCCTGCCGAATTGCCCGACAACAAGTATTACATCTTCGGAAAAGATGGCGTAAAAGGCTTGGCAGAACAGATCAATGTTCCTTTACTCGGACAGATTCCGTTGGTTCAGTCCGTTCGCGAAGCGGGAGACGTAGGAAGACCTGCCCTGCTTCAGGATTCAACCCCGATTGCACAGGTTTTCAAAGACCTTGCCCTTGCTGTCAATCACGAAGTTGAAAAGCGCAACGCAACACGCGAAGCCACCAAGCGTGTAGAAATCACTACACGATAAACAAAGTAAGATGGATATGGAACTACGAGATAAAGTGGAGGAAGCATTGGAAACGATGCGTCCTTTTCTTGCTGCCGATGGTGGCGACATGGAACTGGTGAACATAACCGATGATATGGTGGTTCAATTACGTCTGCTCGGTTCTTGCAAAAGCTGTAACATGAGCGAAATGACGTTGAAAGCAGGTGTTGAAGAAGCCGTAAAACGTTCTGTACCTCAAATAACTGCCGTAGAAGCCATCGATCACTGATTCAATTACTCATCATTTTACTGATAACCGTCAAGGTTTTCCTCGTTTAGCAAACTACCTTTGCGCCCTCAATAAAACGTATGTCTGCCACTTTAGAAAAAGCCAAAGAAATAACGATCCTGTTTGCGGGCGATTCCGGAGACGGAATTCAACTTACAGGAACGCAATTCACCGATACGAACGCACTCTTCGGAAATGACCTGAGTACGTTCCCGAATTTCCCTGCCGAAATACGCGCCCCGCAAGGCACTTTGGCCGGAGTTTCCGGTTTCCAACTGCATTACGGAAGCATCGAGATCTTTACCCCTGGTGATGAGTGCGATGCCTTGGTTGTGATGAATGCTGCAGCCCTCAAAGCCAACCTGAAGAGCCTTAAAAAAGGTGGTATCATTATCGCCAACATCGATGGATTCGACCCAAAGAATCTGCGTTTGGCGAAGGTGGAAAGCGGCATCAGCGCATTGGAAGACGGTTCGCTCAGCAACTACAAGGTTTACCCGATAGAGGTGACCAAACTGACCAAAGAATGCTTAAAAGACAGCGGCCTCGGTCAGAAAGATATCGACAGAACCAAGAACATGTTTGTACTTGGCTACGTGTTGTGGATGTTCGACCGATCATTGGATCCGACCCTAAAATACCTTTCAGAAAAATTTAAGAAGAAACCAGAAATTGTAGAAGCCAACAGCAAAGTACTGCGAGCTGGATACAATTTTGGCGATACGACCGAAACGCCAACCACGCGCTTCAGTGTCGAAAAGGCGCAAATGCCAAAAGGCGTTTACCGCAATATCATGGGCAACGAAGCAACTGCCCTCGGTTTGATTGCGGCTACGCAACGTGCCGGATTGGAGCTTTTTTACGGTAGTTATCCGATCACACCTGCTTCAGATATTCTGCATGAATTGGCCAAACGCAAGAATTTTGGCGTAAAAACCTTTCAGGCCGAAGATGAAATTGCAGCGGTGGCTTCGGCCATTGGCGCTTCGTTTGGTGGCGCGTTGGGAATCACCGCATCAAGCGGTCCTGGTATTGCCTTGAAAGGCGAAGCCATCGGATTGGCGTTGATGTTGGAATTGCCATTGGTAATCGTAAACGTACAGCGTGGTGGTCCATCAACTGGACTTCCAACTAAAACGGAACAAGCAGACCTTTTGCAGGCCGTTTATGGCCGAAATGGCGAATCTCCAGTGGCTGTGATTGCCGCAGCAACACCAGCAGATTGCTTCAACATGGCATTCGAAGCCTGCAGATTGGCTGTGGAACACATGACACCGGTTTTCTTCCTGTCTGATGGCTATTTGGCCAATGGCGCAGAGCCTTGGCGTTTCCCAACAGAAGATGAATTACCTGCATTCCACGGAAATTTCGCCACTCCAAGCGATCTGAAAGACGGAGAATATCTGCCTTATGAGCGAGATGAGAACCTTGTCCGCAAATGGGCTATTCCAGGAACAGTTGGATTGGAGCATCGTGTGGGTGGAATTGAAAAGCAGGACGGAACGGGCAACATCAGCTACGACCCAGACAATCACCAGCACATGGTGAATACACGGGCAAAAAAGATCGGTAACATCGCCAATAATATTCCACTGCAGGATATTGAATTAGGTGAAGCAAAAGGAAAAGTGCTGATTCTCGGTTGGGGATCAACATTTGGAGCAATTAAAGCGGCTACCAAAGAACTTATCGCGGAAGGACATTCCGTTTCGCACGCCCACATCCGCTATTTATTCCCTTTCCCAAAGAATATTGAAGAGGTATTAAGAAGTTTTGACACCGTTCTTATTCCCGAAATGAACATGGGACAATTGAACATGATGATTCGCAGCCAATTCCTTATTCCAACGGAGTCACTAAATAAGGTGAAGGGAATTCCTTTTAGCAAAGACGAGGTTAAGAATAAGGTTCTGGAAATACTGGCACACCCAGCGTAAAATGTGGCTCAAGTTTTTGACATTTTTCTTATTTGGTTTTAGTGGCATGACATTCTTCTTGTACGCAAAAATTCAGGCTGGGAAAATATTGAGCTTTGAGCAACAAATTAGCCAGCGATACCCGGAGGAGAAGGTTGAAGTTGGTGAACTAAAAACTTCTTTACCCACTGACATTTCGGACTGGTCGGATGAGGATGTTAGAGAATTTGGAAGAAAGTCTGGATTATGGCCTGTTGGAACTTTCTTTGCGCATCCACGGATTCAAAGGTTGGGAGTCGGAATTTTCATCGGCAGCGTTTTGAGCACATTTTATTTGATGGGCTGGAAATTTGGGATTGTCTTGACCCTATCAATTCCAATAACAAATTTTGTTGCGATGGAGATATTGAAAGGAAAGGTTCAATTCCTATCCTTTCTGACGCTTATTTCAGCAGTAGTTTTATTCATATTGGTCGCGACCAATAATTTGTAATTAAATGGCAGAAGTATTGAATGGCGAATTGACCGCCAAAGATTTTGAAACGGATCAGGAAGTAAGATGGTGCCCAGGTTGTGGCGATTACTCCATCCTGAAGCAAGTGCAAAAAGTAATTCCAGAGCTTGGTGTAAAGCGCGAAGACGTAGTTTTCATTTCAGGCATCGGTTGCAGCAGCCGCTTTCCTTATTATATGAATACCTACGGAATGCACAGCATCCACGGTCGTGCCCCGGCTGTGGTAAGTGGGTTGAAAGCCACAAATCCTGACCTGAGTGTTTGGATGATCACGGGTGATGGTGACGCCCTTTCCATCGGTGGAAACCATTTGATCCACATGTTGAGAAGAAACTTCAACATCAACATACTTCTTTTCAATAACCAGATATATGGTCTGACAAAAGGGCAATATTCGCCCACTTCGGAAGAAGGAAAAACCACCAAGTCTACCCCAATGGGTTCGTTGGATCATCCGTTCAATCCGGCAGCGCTGTGTATTGGTGCTGATTCTACGTTCTACGCCAGAACAATGGATCGCGACCCGATTCATTTGCGCGATGTGCTTTCTCGTGCCAACGCACACAAGGGCACTTCGATGGTAGAGATCTATCAGAACTGTAATGTGTTCAATGATGGCGCCTTTTTCGGTATGACCGATAAGGCGACAAAAGGACAACAGACACTTTTTGTGGAACACGGAAAGCCATTGATCTTTGGAGAGAACAGAGAATTCGGAATCAAACTAGATGGGTTCAAACCAGTTATCGTAAATATGGATTCTGTCAGCGAGAACGACCTTTGGATCCATGACGAAACCGATCGTGCCAAGGCAAACATTCTAATTCGCTTTTACGGAGACCCAACCTTGGAAGGAAACTTCCCACGGCCATTCGGAATTTTCTATACTGAAGAAAGACATTGCTACGAAGATCAGCTCATTGAGCAGATCGGCATGGCAAAACAAAAGCTTGGCAAAGGAGATCTGAACGCTCTGTTGAGAGGAAATAATACCTGGACGATCAGTTGATCGACATCAATTCGGAACGAACTCGAACTGACGCTCGTTACTAGACCCAAGGTCAGTAACATTAAAATGGTCCTCATCCAAACGGTTGACCTTGAAAACGCGCGTCTGATTGTTGTCGCTCATCGTCACTTGATTGATACCATCCGAAAAATCCCACGAGCCTGTATTGGTTACAAGATTCTCGCCCACTGATGGCTTGAACATTTCTGTAAACTGACCTGTACTTCCGAAGTTCAGCGTGTAATTCACATGCACGTCCAAATAGCTGGAAGTAACGTCCTGGCCATTCGTAAATACTTTGGAGATTGTCCAAGTTTGAGCAATGTGCGTTCTGGCCTGCTCCAACTTTGTAGCGCAACCAATACTTGCCATCGTTACCAATAAAAACATTACCGTCTTTCTCATCCTTCAATCCTTTTAGCAAAGATACTTACCCACTATTGGTACTCTTCGGCCCATGCCGAACGCTTTTTTACTTACACGTAGTATTGGCGGTGTTTGATACCGCTTGTATTCGTTCAAATTTACAAGTCTGAGAATTCTATTCACTAAGCTTTGGTCAAATCCCATGGCAATGATCTCGGCAGGACCTTTACGCTTTTCAATGTACTCGATCAGAATCTCATCCAATATGTGGTATTCAGGAAGAGAATCAGAGTCTTTTTGATCCGGTCTCAATTCGGCACTGGGCGCTTTGGTGATGATATTCTCAGGGATCACTTCTCCGTTCCGATTGATCCATCGCGCCAATTCGTACACTTCTGTTTTATAAAGGTCAGCAATCACCGAAAGTCCCCCATTCATATCACCGTAAATGGTCGAATAGCCGACCGCGCACTCGCTCTTGTTTGATGTATTCAACAGGATGTTTCCAAACTTGTTCGAAACTGCCATCAAAAGCACACCACGGATTCTTGCCTGAAGGTTCTCTTCTGCCAAATTGAATGGCAGATCGCCAAAAACGGGTAAAAGATCTTGTCGGAAATTGTTGAAGAGATTCTCGATAGATACGATCTCGTATTGCGTTCCAAGATGCTGCGAAAGGGTTATTGAATCGCCTATGGAATGCTCCGAAGAGAATTCGGAAGGCATCAGCAACGAGCGGACATTTTCTGCGCCCAAAGCTTTCTGCGCTAAGTAAAGAACTACGGCAGAATCGATTCCTCCAGAAAGTCCGATAACCGCCTTAGTAAAACCTAATTTGGAGAAATAATCACTTATTCCCAGAACGATCGCATCATGAATTCGCTCAATCTTCGACCGACCATCAATCTTCTTTTTCTCTCCTGTCAATTTCAGGTTCCCATCAAAATGGAAGGTTGCTGAATCCTCTTCGAAATAGTCCAATTCGTGCAACAATTCTCCGCTGGAACTGAGTGCCATCGATCCACCATCAAAAATCAATTCCGTTTGAGCGCCAACATGATTGGTGTAAACGATAGGTAAACCATATTTCAGGCAATTCTTTTCTAGAATTCGAATGCGATCTTCCCGATGTGAAAAATCAAAAGGCGAAGCCGCGATGTTTACCATCAATTGTGGCTCGTACCTCATCAGTTCATCCATCGGACTAGTGATGTACAATGGATCTTCGATGTTCCAAAGATCCTCGCAAATGGTAAGCGCAATCCGAATTCCGTTCACCTCAACTACATCAAATTCGCGGTTCGGCTCAAAATATCGGTACTCGTCAAAAATGTCGTAGTTGGGCAAAAGCGACTTCTTCACCACTTGTTTTATCTGGCCATCTGCCAAAACAAAAGCTGCGTTGTAAAGCCTTTTCCCACTCACATCAGCGTTGCGCAATGGCGCACCGACAACGGCTGTAATCCCAACACATTCGACTGCAATGTTCGCAACGGCTTGCTCGCAACGAAGGATGAAATCTTCAAATTCGAGAAAATCTCTTGGTGGATAACCACAGACCGAAAGCTCGGAGAAAACAATCAGATCAACAGCGTCTTTCTTGGCTTTTCCAATCTCACCAACGATTTTCAGAACGTTCTGTTCGAAGTTTCCGATGTGATAATTGAGCTGAGAAAGGCGAATCTGCATCATGAAAAAGCCGAGGTATTATGCTCGGCAAATGTAATGGGATGAAGCGGATCAGAATAGAATCCCAACGTTCAAAGCTACATGATGCAGATTGGCGTTCAACTCAAAAGGAACGCGCTTAGAATTATCTGCTCCATCATGCTTAAACAATCCCTCTTCCTTATCAACCTGACTGGCCTTCGCATCTTTCATCAGATCGATGAATCCGTTGTGGTATGAAACACTGACAACCAAGGATGTGTTTCCCGAGAAATTCCATTCAAAACCAGCACCAATCCGCAGTTTTACATTTGCAAACGTGCTTTGATTGTATCGTCCTTGAAAATCACCTTTTTCAGTGCTTCCAAAAACCTCTGTAACCACTCCAGAAGTGTCGACAGAACTTGACTGAAGCAATTGACGTTGATCTCTTGTTTTGGACGAAGCAAGCACAGAAATATCCACTCCAAACTGTCCGAAATAGGTGAAATAACCGATCTCGTTCGTCATCAACTTCAGAGTAATAGGCAGATTCACATAATCATAACGATACGTTCGGCTCATCAATCTGTATTCAGCAGTGTCATTTTTAGCGATGTACCGAACGTCAGCACCAGCGAAATCGAGTGCCGCTCCGCCCATTTTATGCTCCAGTCCAAAACCTAGTGCATAATTGTTTGTGAAGGCATATTCCGCCATCATGCCGTAGCCGAATTTCATCTTAGCCGCATCCAATTTCACACCATCGGTATTAGGTTGAAAAAAATCGACTGACGGAGACAGATTGAATCCGATCCGAAACTTTTTGCGCGAATTAGGACCGACTGCTTGATCCTGTGCAAAAGCTTCTGTTCCCAAGGCGAGAACCATTAAAGTGAGAAGTAGGTTTTTCATAATTTCGACCGCTTCAATTGCGAACGCGAAAATACATGAATATTCGGGCATGAGAATTCACCTTTGGTCTGTGCTGACTTTCCTAGTGCTGGCATTTTCGGGTTGCAAGCAAGATCCATTGGATGTGGATGTAAGCAATGTGGAAGTTGATCTTCAGTTCAAACGCTTGGACCAAGACCTGTTCTCTCTCGATCCATCATACGATCAGGTCAATACAGACGCTCTTCAAGAAAAATACGGGGATTTCTTTGTGGATTACTGCCAAGGCGTTTTGCGTTTAGGGCTTCCTGGTTCAGAATCGTTCAATTATTCTGTTGCTCAATTCATTACGGATGAAAGCATGAAAACGCTTTACCAAGATGTGCAGGCAGAATATCCTGACCTTTCTCTATTTGAATCTGAACTAACCGAAGCATTCAAATACCTTAAATATCATTTCCCCGACAGTACAATTCCAGATGTTGTCTTCGAAATATCGGCAATGAACTACGCCATTGTTGCCACACCAACCACTTTGGCCATTGGCCTCGACATGTTTCTTGGTGCAGATTATCCTGTTTACCCAATGGTCGGATTGCCTAAGTACATGTACGACAACATGAAACCGGGTCAGATGGTACCGCAGGCCATGAAAGGTTGGCTACAGGCCACATACGAAACAGAGGCCAAACGCAACACATTGCTGGATTACATGATCTTTGAAGGTAAATTATTGTATGTGCTGGATGCAGTTTTGCGGCAATCAGCCGATTCAACCAAAATCGGATTCAGTCCTATTGCTATGAGCTGGTGCAAGGAATATGAAGCGAATGTTTGGGCACATCTTGTAGATCAGGAACTTCTGTACACAACCGAATACATGACCATCAACAAATGGATAAATCAAGCTCCATTTGTTGCTGGCATTCCCAAAGACTCTCCAGGAAGACTTGGACAATGGGTTGGCTGGCAGATCGTTCGAAAGTACATGGATGAAAATCCTACCATTAGCGTTCAAGATCTGATGAAAAATCAGAATGCCCAGGATATTCTTTCACGCTCCAAATACAAACCCAAACTTTAGCATGAGCAAATCATCAGAAATAAAATTCAACGTTACGCTTGACGAAAACCATATCCCAGAAAAGATCAATTGGCTAGCTACAGACGCTGGCATGGAAAAACAGTTGGACACGAAAGCCATTATGATTTCTGTTTACGACACGGAAAGTGAAGAAACGTTGCGCATGGACCTTTGGACCAAAGAAATGCGGGTGGATGAAATGAAGCGATTCTTCCATCAGACCATCATTTCCATGGCCGATACGTTGCAGCGTGCAACCAACGAAGACGCCATGGCATCTGACATGCGCGAATTCGGACAGCATTTCGCGAAGCAAATGTTCAGCTGAACGCAAACATTTATCAAGCACAAAACGCGATCATGGATCAACAACGATCTAAATAATTTGAACAATTGGTCTCGCGCGTCTATATTTGTGTGCTTACAGTAAAACGTATAGATCAAATTCTATCTCAATCGATGAAAATTTCAACCCCTAGTGGACTATTCCTTTCGCTTCTTGTAATGCTCGGAATGGTTGGTCAAGTCATAGCCCAGCAAGATCCCCTCATCTTCAACAACGGAGCCATGTTCTACGTCAATGGAGGCCCCAACGATTCTGCGATTGTTTGGGTTGATGGTGGCGTTACGAACAATGACAGCATCATGGTGAACCTTGGCAAGTTCATCATCAAAGGTGATTTCGTGAACAATGCCCAATGCGGTGGGGATAACCTTTTCCCTGCTCAGATTCCTGCGAATAATGGTTTGTTCGAAGTTTATGGAAACTGGGAAAACAACGGGATTTACCGTGCTGGCCAGGGTAAGGTGAAGTTCATGGAATCAGATACAATCTTAGGGACTTCGGTAACCCGATTCCACGATGTAGAACTGATGGGATTCTCCCGAAGAGTTCAATTAGACATAAACTCAGAAGTTGGCGTGGACGGAACATTGAAACTTAACAAGGGCGAATGGGCAACCGATTTTGATACGCTTTGGGTTTTCAATACGGCTTTGGGAGCAATTCAACGTCACAGCCCGTGCGATACCTGCGGTTTTGTTTCAAGTTTAGATAATGGAAATTTAGCTCGCGCAACCGCTCAAGATGCCGTTTACCTATTTCCTGTTGGTTCAAGCATCAATGCCCCGACCGACCCTAACAACTTTGAGCGTTATAGACCCTTGACAATAAAGCCAGAAACGGCCGCAGCCGACTGGTACCATGTTCGTTTCGTAAATCAGAACGCTACAACCTTCGGTCTTCCTATCAGCCAAACGGATACTACCATTTGCTACGTAAATCCTTGGTGGTATCACCGTGTGAACCAAACAGGTGGAGCGAACCTCACTGCAGAAATAAGCACCTTGTCAAATCCTTTCGAAGGAGACCCATATTACAACACGTTCGCTAACTGGAATGCAACTGCAAGCCTTTGGGAGAATATGGGAAATTCAGCTACAGGAGTTGTTGGCTTCCTGTATCAGACGGTACGATACGATTGGGACGATTTCCAACCTTTTCCAGAAGATGCTTACATCTTAGGGTTCAACGTTCCATCTGAACCAGTTGTAACCGGAGATACCGCGCTATGTGCAAGTATTCCATCAGTTTATTCCGTTCCAGACAATGGCTCTGACTACGTTTTCACAGTTACTGGAGGAACCGTGGTAGATTCTACTCCCACTTCAGTAACGGTAATTTGGAGTAACGATACGCTAGCAGCTGTATTCGGCACAATTCAAGTAACTGAGACAGTTCCCAACAACATCAATGGTGGCTGCTCATCGCTTGAAGGAAATTACTCTATTGAAATTTGGCCACTACCAGTTGCCGCCTTTGGAATTGCAACTGACACAACCCTTCCTGGAGGAATATTCGTCTATGATATTGTAAGCACCGTTGATAGCAGTATCAACACATCAGAATGGTATTGGGATTTTGGCGATGGATTTACAAGCGAGCTTGTAAGCCCTGACCATTCTTATTCTGAAACAGGAACCTACACTATTCAACTTGTAACTCGAAGTGGATTGGAATGTCTTGATACACTTGCAATTGAAGTTAATGTGGTTGAAGGTCTTATCGTTCCAAACGTGTTTACTCCAAATGGAGATGGTTGGAATGATGTGTTCGATGTACGAACCAGTGCTGTTGGTCCTTTCAAATTGGAGATATATAATAGATGGGGAAATGTGGTGTTCGAGAACTCTTCTCCACTTATCTCTTGGGATGGTTCAACTTCAACAGGTGTTGAGGCATCAGCTGGAACCTACTTCTACGTAATTTCTAAAGCCGAAATGAATTCAGGTAACGCTATTGATAACCAACAAGAGAACTTTAATTTCAAAGAAACAGGTTGGTTGCAGTTGATCAGATAATCGCTGAAATAATGTCATTAATAAAAAAGGCTCCATGATTGGAGCCTTTTTTTATGCTGAAAATTTTGATTGAAAATCAGAATTAAGCGAACCGATGTATTCGAGGAGCTCATCACGGCCATCCAACTTTTCTGCCGAGGTCAACACCTGAATAGGAAGCTGCTCCCACGTTTCCAGCATTTTGTTTCGGTACTTCTTGAGTTTGGGCTCAATTTCGCCACGCTTCAACTTATCCAGTTTCGTAAAGACCATCGCGAACGGAATTCCAGACACGCCTAACCACTCCATAAATTCGAGATCGATCTGCTGTGGGTCATGCCTAATATCGATCAGCACGAACATATTCACCAAGTTTTCCCGCTGTAGAACATAATCGGCAATCATTTTTTCAAACTTCACCTTCTGTGCCTTTGGCACTTTCGCATAACCGTAGCCAGGAAGATCCACCAAATACCATTGGTCATTCACTGAGTAATGATTGATCAATTGCGTTTTTCCAGGAGTAGAACTGGTTTTAGCCAGGTTCTTCTTTCCCACCAACATATTTATAAGCGATGATTTACCAACATTTGACCGTCCGATAAAAGCAAACTCTGGTCTATCTGGTTTCGGACATTTTCGCACATCAGAGTTGCTCATCACAAACTCTATTTCCTTTATTATCATCGCGTCAGTCCTTCAGAACATGTGATTTTAGCCAAGGAGACAAAATCCCATTGAACTCTTTCGGATGCTCCATCATTGGTGCATGTCCGCATTTATCTATCCAGTGCAATTCCGAATTGGGAAGTAGGTCATGGAACTCCTGCGCAACCTCTGGTGGCGTTACGCCATCGTTCTTTCCCCAGATCAGGCAAACTGGTACTTGGATGCTCGGCAGATCATCCTTCATATTATGGCGAATAGCCGATTTGGCAATGGCCAACACACGAATCAACTTGTTCCTATCGTTGATGATTCCGAACACCTCTTCTATTAAAGGTTCAGTGGCATTGGCTGGATCATAAAAGGTTGCTTCTACCTTTTTGCGAATATACTCTCGGTCTTCGCGCCTTGGGAATGAACCACCAAAGGCATTTTCGTACAACCCGGAACTTCCTGTCAAAATCAACGCTTTAACCTTCTCTGGATGCATCACCACATACACGAGAGATACATGACCGCCAAGTGAATTTCCTAAAAGGGTGATGTGCTCGAAGCCTTTGAAAACCACGAATTCGTGGATATATCCGGCCAATTCTCTCACATTCGTCTTGAGCAATGGCAATTCGTAGATCGGCATGATCGGAATTACCACTCGATAATCTTTCGAGAATTCATCCAACACATCCTGAAAATTGCTCAGCGCTCCGAAGAGACCGTGGAGCACAAGCAGAACCGGGCCTTCGCCTTGCTCTATATATCTATGTCCAGATTCCGCCTTTACCACTCCCAATTTGATTGATGGCCAAAATTAACCAAAAATGAAGGGGGCAAGAATCGATTTGATCAAGCAGAAAATGGCTTGTTTATCAACATTACCTCCACTTTTTACCACCACACTTTCAATCTCAACTGAATTCATTTTTCAGCAAATCGTAACCTTTAGCTACTTTTGAGCTATAAAGTTTTCAACAGTTGTGGTAAACTGTGGTAAAGAGTGGGAGATAATCCATTACTTTACCTGATAAATCCTAGTGTAGAGTGACCAATATTATCGGCACATATGAATGCAAAGTGGACGCCAAGGGCCGACTCATGCTGCCAACAGCATTGAAGAAGCAATTGATGTCTGAGCTCGAAAGCGGCTTCGTGATGAAGCGCGGCATGTTCGAGAAATGCATTGAACTGTACCCGATGAGCGAGTGGAACGACAAGATGAGTAAGGTGAACAGACTGAACAGGTTTGTGCGCAAGAATGTCGAGTTCATTCGATTGTTCACCGCTGGGGTCAAGATCGTTGAACTTGATGTTACTGGCCGGTTGCTAATCCCAAAAGATCTGATGGGATTCAGCTCAATCACCAACAGCATCGTTCTCGCATCCGCTGGAACCTATGTGGAAATATGGGACAAGGATGCATATGAGAAAGCGTTGAGCAATCCTGAAACAGACATTGCCACACTGGCTGAAGAAGTCATGGGCAGCCTTAAAGACGGGGCTGATGACCTACCATGACCCCGTCCTGTTACAGGAATGCGTTGACGGTTTAAAGATCGATCCCAACGGGATTTACGTGGATCTCACCTTCGGTGGGGGTGGGCATTCGCGAGAGATTTTAAAGCACTTGAAAGACGGGCATCTGTATGCCTTCGACCAAGACAAAGACGCACAAATGAACCTGCTGCAGGACGCACGTTTTACTTTCATACCACACAACTTTAGGTTTGTGCGCAACTTCCTGCGGTATTTTAAGGCGATTCCTGTCAATGGAGTTCTTGCCGATCTTGGTATTTCATCCTTTCAAATAGATGAGCCAAGTAGAGGTTTCAGTACACGTGCCGATGGTCCGTTAGACATGCGCATGTCCGAAGGGATTGAGCTCACCGCTTACAAGATCATCAACGAATATTCAGTTGAAGAACTTTCTCGCATCTTCAGAGACAACGCTGACCTACAGGAAGCTTGGAAACTTTCGAAAGCCATTGTGGCTGAACGTGCCACCAGGCCGATTGAGACGATTGAAGCGTTCAAAACGCTGATCACTCCAATGGCACAATGGGGAAAAGAGAACAGCTTCCTGTCACGCGTGTTTCAGGCCATTAGAATAGAAGTGAACGATGAAATGAACGCGCTGAAGGATATGCTCCTACAGATGCCAGACATTTTAGATGAAGGAGGTCGCTTAGTGGTAATTTCTTACCACTCGTTGGAAGACCGAATGGTTAAAAACCTTGTAAGAAGCGGAAATATTGAGGGAAAAGTGGAAAAGGATTTCTTCGGAAAACCACTTGTTCCATTCAATGCGATTTCAAGAAAACCGATTATTCCAAGCGATGAAGAAATAGCTCGGAATCCACGTGCACGAAGTGCAAAACTCAGAATTGCAGAACGAATCTGATGAGTGAGGAAGTAGAAAATACCACAGAGGAAAGAGGCGTTGCAAAACGCATTCTTGGTGTGCTTGACGGAAGTTTTCTGACACGCGATAACGTGTTGAACAACATCCCGTTCCTGCTATACCTATTCGGCATTGGCATCTTCTATATCGGCAACAGCCATTTTGGAGAAGGTACAGTGATAGGCATGGAAAAACTGAACCGAGAGATCAAGGAACTGCGATCTGAATTCATCTCAACTCGTTCAGAACTGATGTTTTTGAGTAAGCAAAGCGAAGTTGCAAAGGCAGTTGCTCCAATGGGAATTTACGAAAGCGTGGTTCCACCAAAGAAAATCGTGGTTAAACAAGACGAACATCCTGAGATTTGAGCCACGAGAAGGAAATAAAAAACCGCGTTTATCTATCGTATGGATTGATGTGCCTTTTCGCGATTGCCATTGTGGCTCGCGTTGCTCAAATTCAATTCGTTCAAGGCGAACAATGGAAGCAAAAAGCAGAAACTCAAACCACTGCATTTCGCAACATTGAGGCTGCCAGAGGTAATATTTTCGCTATTGACGGAAGTCTATTGGCAACCTCAGAACCCATTTATGAGATACGCTGGGATGCAGCCGTTCCATCGTTAAAAGACGAATACTTTAACGACCATATCGATAAACTATCACAACAATTAGCTAACCTATTTAAGGACAAATCGGCCACTGCTTACAGGCGCGAACTAACTCAGGCTCGACTTAACAAAAGCCAGTATTACCTTTTAAAGAGACAAGTTGGACACAAGGAGTTGAAAGCGCTTCGCGAGTTTGAGATTTTCAATCTTGGAAAATACAGCGGTGGACTCATCTATAATCAGCACAACAAACGTGCGAAGCCGTTCAAGCAGCTTGCAGCAAGAACCATCGGTTACGACCGACCAGGTTTTAGTGTTGGACTGGAAGGTGCATACTCTGAGGAACTTTCGGGTGTTGGCGGAAAACGTCTGATGCAAAAGATTGCCGGTGGAAACTGGAAACCACTGAATGACGAGAACGAAGTAGAACCAGAAGATGGATCGGATCTGGTCACAACCATTGACATCAATATTCAGGACGTTGCAGAGCATGCACTACAGACGCAATTGGAAAAGCATCGCGCTCATCATGGTTGTGCCATCTTAATGGAGGTTGAAACGGGTGCAATAAAAGCCATCGCAAATCTGACCGAGCAAGAAGATGGATCATACGCAGAAACTTACAATTATGCCATCGGCTCGGCCACCGAACCTGGGTCAACATTCAAGTTGGCAAGCCTGCTTTGTTTATTGGAAGATGGATACATCGACCTAACGGATTCTGTTGACATAGAAGGTGGCATCAAAAAGTATTACAACGCCACAATGAAAGACTCCAAAACAGGCGTCTACAACAAGATCACTGTAGCAAAAGTGTTCGAGATTTCTTCAAATGTCGGTGTATCCAAATTGGTAAATCAGTATTACCAAAAAGACCCGCAAAAGTTTGTTGACCGCTTGGTAGCCATGGGGTTAAATGAACCGTTGGGTCTTGAAATAAATGGAGAAGGTGTGTCGTCCATCCCTTCGCCAAAAGACCCAAGTTGGTCAGGTATATCGTTGCCTTGGATGAGTATCGGCTACGAAGTGCTGCAAACGCCTTTGCAGATCTTGACCATGTATAATGCGATTGCCAACAACGGAGTGAAGGTGCGTCCAAAATTTGTGGATTACATTACCAACCACGGAACCGTTGAAAAGGAATTCCCAACCGTTGTGCTTAACAAGCAGATCTGCTCTCAGAGCACGGTTGACAAGCTGAAAATAATGATGGAGGGAGTTGTGGAACATGGCACCGCAAGCAACCTTAAACACGCCAATTATAAGATTGCCGGAAAAACCGGAACTGCACAGATTTCCAAAGGCGGAAGCTACCATCGCGACAAGAGCTACCAAGCTTCTTTCGTAGGCTATTTCCCTGCTGAGAAACCACGATACACCTGCATTGTAGTGGTGGATTCACCAACGAGTTCTGTCTATTACGGCAACTTGGTGGCTGGCCCGATCTTCAAAGAAATTTCAGACAAGGTCTACTCCACTCAGGTTAAAATGTTGGATGAAATTGCAGCTGATCCGACTTCAGACAACGAACTCCTTCCTTTCTCGAAAGTATCTGAGAAACGAGACCTGGTAAAAGCATTCGAAACACTGAACATCAAAACTGAGATCAAAGATCCAGATGCTCAATGGGCAATCGCTTCATCAGATTCTTCATCGATTAAAATAACCGAGCAAGAGGTTATCGAAAACCTTGTTCCGCGCGTGGTTGGAATGGGTGCAATGGATGCCCTTTTCCTACTAGAAAATGCGGGGCTGAAAGTGAACATGCAAGGTTCTGGTGTGGTCCGCAATCAATCTATCATTCCTGGAACCCGCGTGACCGAAGGTCGCGAAATCATCATTCGTCTATCATGAAATTACTGAAAGACATATTGTACAGGGCGGGCATTGAGGAAGTGGTCGGTTCCACAAACGTGGCCATCGAGAACGTTTGCATTGATTCGAGACAAGCGAAGAAATTTTCGCTCTTCGTTGCAGTAAAAGGCACATTGACGGATGGACACGAATTCATCCAGAAAGCAATAGAGCAAGGTTCTGTAGCCATCGTTTGCGAAGTACTTCCAGATGTATTGAAGAAAGACGTCAACTACGTTCAAGTGAAGAACAGCCGCTACGCAGCAGGCGTGATTGCTTCGAATTTCTACGACAATCCATCGCGGAACCTGAAACTGGTTGGCGTGACGGGAACAAACGGAAAAACAACCACGGCCACGCTTCTTTACGAACTTTTCAAAGGATTGGGCTACAAAGTTGGCCTGATATCAACGGTAAGGAATCTCATCAACAATACGGTTGTGGCTGCTACGCACACAACTCCAGACCCAGTAAACCTGAACAAGTTATTGGCCGAAATGGTCGATGCTGGCTGTGAGTTCTGTTTCATGGAGGTGAGCTCGCATGCGTTGCATCAGCATCGCGTTGCCGGGTTGGAATTCACGGGTGCAATTTTCACCAACATCACTCACGACCACCTCGATTATCACGAGACATTCAAGAATTACATCGCTGCCAAGAAAATGCTGTTCGATGGGCTTTCATCTAAGGCTTTTGCTGTGGTGAATATGGACGACAAGAACGGTGAGGTGATGGTACAGAACACCAAAGCCAAGATTGTGACCTACGGTTTGAAATCGATGGCTGGTCGCAAAGCAAAGATCCTTGAGAACAACCTTACCGGACTTATTCTAAACATTGACGGACAGGAAGTGATCACAAGATTGATCGGCTCTTTTAATGCTTACAATATTCTCAGCGTTTATGGCGCAGCGCTAGAACTAAAAGAAGAGAAGTTGCAGATTCTGACCACACTCAGTAATCTCCATTCTCCAGATGGTCGATTCCAGTTCATTAAAACCGAGAACAATATTCTAGGAATTGTGGATTATGCACACACACCAGATGCTCTGGAAAATGTGCTTTCGACCATTCACGAACTGCGAACTGGTAATGAGAAACTGGTGACACTTGTGGGTTGCGGTGGCGATCGCGACAAAACCAAGCGACCTGAAATGGCGCGCATCGCTGCTGAAGGAAGCGATAAGGTGATACTTACTTCAGACAATCCGCGAAGCGAAGATCCGCAAACCATCATTGATGAGATGAAAGCGGGTCTTGACCCTGTGCTTATCCGCAAGGCCGTGACCATCATTGACCGCGCAGAAGCAATTCGCACGGCTTGCATGTTGGCTCAACCAGGCGATATCATTCTCGTTGCTGGCAAAGGCCACGAGAAATACCAAGAAGTGAAAGGTGTGAAAACGCCATTTGACGACATGGAAGTATTGACCACAAACCTGAAACAGATCTACTGATGCTATACTATCTGTTCGACTTCCTAGAATCACATTACCACCTGCCAGGAGCAGGCGTGTTCCAATACATTTCATTCCGAGCTGCTGCAAGCATAATCACCTCGCTGATCATTTCCATGCTTATTGGCAAAAAGGTGATTCAATTCTTGCAACTAAAGCAAGTGGGTGAGATTGTCCGAGACCTTGACCTAGCCGGACAAGTAGCCAAGCAGGGAACACCGACCATGGGCGGAATTATCATTCTGTCATCCATAGTAATTCCAACGCTACTATTTGCACAACTAAATAACGTCTATGTCATTCTGATGTTGGTTTCCACCGTTTGGTTGGGCCTCATTGGCTTTGCAGATGACTACATCAAGGTCTTTAAAAAAGACAAGGAAGGTTTGGCCGGAAGGTTCAAGATAATGGGGCAGATCGGCATTGGAATCATCGTTGGCTGCACGCTTTATTTCAATGATGATGTAGCTATCAAAGACCGATTGATTCGCGGTGGCGAAACGGTTGAAACAGTTATTGATGGAAAAACGGTAGAGCTCCAACGCACTCCCGTTTATGACGAAGCAAAACATTCCCTTGTCACCACCATTCCGTTCGTAAAAGACAACGAATTCGATTACAGCTCACTCCTATTCTTCCTAGGAGAAAAAGCGAAAGACTGGGGCTGGTTGGTCTTCATCCCAATCGTCATTTTCATCGTAACAGCCGTTTCCAACGGAGCAAATCTTACCGATGGTTTGGACGGACTTGCAACTGGAACATCGGCCATTGCAGGCGTCACCTTGGGCATATTGGCTTACGTGTCGGGTAACATCATTTTTGCCGATTACCTCAATATCATGTACATCCCCGGTTCGGGAGAATTGGTTGTATACATCGCGGCATTTGTTGGTGCTTGTGTAGGCTTCTTGTGGTACAATCAGTATCCAGCGCAGGTTTTTATGGGCGATACCGGAAGCTTGGCTTTGGGAGGCATCATTGCAGTCTTCGCACTTGCCATCAGAAAGGAACTTCTGATTCCGATTCTGTGCGGCATTTTCCTCATGGAAAACCTCTCCGTGGTTATGCAAGTGAGCTACTTCAAATACACCAAAAAGAAGTTTGGTGAAGGAAGAAGAATCTTCTTGATGTCTCCACTGCATCATCATTACCAGAAAAAAGGCATGCACGAAGCCAAGATCGTAGGGCGATTTTGGATTGTAGGAATCATGCTTGCAGTAATCACCGTGGTAACCCTCAAACTCAGATAATGGCGGAGCGATTGGTCATATTGGGTGGAGGCGAAAGCGGTGCTGGCGCAGCTTACTTGGGTCAGAAAAAAGGCTACGAAGTATTCCTTTCAGACAAAGGAAAGCTGAAGGAGAAGTATGCCGAAAATCTTCGTAGCTGGAATATTGACTTTGAAGAAGGTGTGCATACTGAGGAGAAAATCCTAAACGCTGACCTCGTTATAAAAAGTCCAGGAATTCCTGAGACTGCTCCTTTGGTTCAGGCACTTCGCGCAAAGGGTGTTCAAGTGGTTTCTGAGATCGAGTTCGGAATGAAATACACTAACGCGAAAACCATCGGCATAACTGGGACCAATGGCAAGACCACAACCACGCTTCTCACTCATCACATGCTTGCAAAAGCAGGCTTGAATGTGGGATTGGCAGGTAATGTGGGCAAAAGCCTCGCTTGGCAAGTGGCCGATACGGAGTTTGATTACATCGTGCTTGAGCTAAGCAGCTTTCAGCTGGATGACATGTTCGATAGCCGCATCAATCTGGCCGTGTTGATGAACATCACACCAGATCATTTGGACCGATATAGAACCATGGAAGCGTACATCGCTTCCAAGATGCGAATCACGCAAAATCAGACCGAAGAAGATGCCTTCATCTACTGCGCTGATGACGCAAACATCCTTGCTGCGCTGAACGACTCGCAAAAAGCAAAACGATTCCCTTTTACCCTCAACGGCACCGTTGCCGAAGGAGCATTTATTGATCAGAATAATCTCAACATAAACCTAAATAACTCAAACCTTACCATGTCAATCCACGAACTTGCACTACAAGGCAAACACAATTCCTACAATTCAATGGCCGCAGGAATTGTTGGACGCCTCTTGGAGCTTCGAAAAGAAACCGTCCGAGAAAGTCTGAGCGATTTCAGCGCTGTTGAGCATCGACTTGAGCCAGTTGGAAAGGTTCAAGGAATCGAGTTCATCAACGATAGTAAGGCCACAAACATCAACTCTACATGGTATGCGCTAGAGTGCATGAACCAGCCAGTGATCTGGATCGTGGGCGGAGTTGATAAAGGCAATGACTATTCAATGGTTGCGGAATTGGTCAAAGACAAGGTGAAGGCCATCATCTGTCTTGGAACGGATAACGAAAAAATACATAAAGCATTCGAAGGAATAATTGAAACCATTGTAGATACGCAAAGCGCACAGGAAGCTGTGAAAGCAAGCTACTATTTGGGTAAGAAAGGAGACGCAGTATTGCTTTCTCCAGCGTGCGCCAGCTTCGACCTTTTCGAAAATTACGAAGACCGAGGACGCCAGTTCAAAGCTGCTGTCAGATCACTATAAACCAAGGAAAACCAACAGAAATGAAGGATAAAAACTGGAATAAGGAAGTGCAATCGCCAGAACAGACCATGTTCAATAGCCTGCTTGAGTTGAGAAAGCAGATCATTGAGGAAAGTGTGTCTGATGTGCAGAGCACGCGGCATCGTCAAGAGTTGATCGGTGTTTGGAACGACATTGAATTCATCAACGATTCTAAGGCTACCAATGTGGATCTGACATGGTATTCATTGGAGCGCTTGCAAGGAACTGCAGTTTGGATTGTGGGCGGTTTGCAAGCAGGCCAAGACTACAGCATGCTGAAAGAACTTGTGGCTGACAAGGTTCGTGCAGTGGTTTGTCTTGGAAGAGAAAATGGGCAGGTTTTTAAAACATTCTTGACTGATGCTGAAGTGATTGTTGGTGCAAGTACTGCCGATGAAGCCGTGAAAGCCGCAGTGGCTTTGGCAAAGCCAGGCGACAAAGTCATTCTATCTCCAGCATGTTCTTCGCATGACCTTTTTGAGAGCTACGAAGACCGAGGAAATCAATTCACGAAAGCCGTATTGCGGCTAATTAATAATTAGGAATGAAAAAATCCCCCGCCTTCGGCACCCCCTTTAAAAGGGGGATTCGCGCTGCTCAAATGCGGTTCCTCCTTTGTAAAGGAGGTGTCGAGGAACGAGACGGAGGATTTGAAAATATTAGCATCAATTACAAAAACCATGTACACGAAAAAGAACTAATGAATCACCTAATTCATCATTCCTAATTACTCATTAAAGAAATGAACGCATTTGTAAGGAAATATCTACAGGGAGACATGGTCATTTGGGCCGTGGTGTTTCTGCTGTCGCTGGTTTCCATACTTGCGGTTTATAGTGCCACCAACAACTTGGCGCATTACAAGCACGGTGGCAACACCGAATATTATCTATTCAAACACTTCATGATCATTGTGCTGGGTTGGGCCATGATCTACGGAATACACAAGGTTCCGTACAATTACTTTTCGCGCGTTGCGCAGATTTTTATCTGGGTTTCGATACCACTTTTGGCCGTAACGTTGATTGCTGGAACTTCGGTAAACTCCGCTTCCAGATGGTTGACGTTGCCGATCATCAATATTTCGTTCCAAACATCCGATTTGGCCAAATTGGCGCTCATCGCGTTCCTTGCCCGTCAACTTTCTAAACGACAGGATTCAATGGATGATTTCAAGGAAGGATTCCTTCAGATCATTTGGCCCGTGTTGGTGGTATGCGCATTGATCCTACCAGCCAACTTCTCCACTTCAGCCGTACTCTTCACTACATCTTTAGTTGTGCTTTTCATCGGTCGGGTTAAACTGAAATACATTGCTGGTCTAATAGGTGCCATTTCTTTGGCTGGCGCCTTCGTTTTCCTTCTTTCCTTCGCCCTTCCAATAGAAAAAGTCCTTCCTCGTTTCGGTACTTGGAAGCAGCGCGTTGAAACGTATTTCAGCAACGAGGAAACGCCAGAAACAGCAGATGCCAATTACCAAACCGAGCAGGCAAAAATCGCCATCGCCACAGGCGGAATAACAGGCGTTGGCCCAGGAAATAGCGTTCAACGAAATCGTTTGCCAAGTGCTTACGCAGATTTCATCTACGCCATCATCATTGAAGAATGGGGATTCGTGGGTGGAATGGGAATCCTATTTCTCTACCTAATTCTGCTTTTCCGTGGATTGAGAATTGTGCACAAAGGCACAACTGTTTTCGGAACGCTCTTGGCTTTTGGCTGCACATTCAGCCTCATTTTCCAAGCATTCATAAACATGGCCGTGGCTGTCAATCTGTTCCCTGTAACAGGTCAGCCGCTACCGCTGTTGAGTATGGGCGGAACTTCCATCTGGTTCACTTCCATCGCTATCGGAATGATTTTGAGCGTAAGTCGCTCTTTGAATGAAAAAGAACCTCAACCAGAACTTGTCAATGTCGAAGGTTAAGGTGATCATATCAGGAGGCGGCACGGGCGGACACATCTTCCCGGCCATTGCTATTGCCAATGCGCTTAAGAAGCTGCAATCGGATGTGGAAATTCTGTTTGTCGGTGCGTTGGGCAAGATGGAAATGGAAAAAGTTCCTGCTGCCGGATACGAAATCGAGGGGCTCAATATTGCTGGAATCAACCGCAGCAACATGCTCAAGAATCTGGGCTTCCCACTCAAACTGATAGGTAGCTTGATGAAAGCTCGGAAAATCGTCAAGGAGTTCAAACCAGATGTGGTAGTTGGAGTTGGTGGTTTTGCTTCTGGTCCTGTGATGTATGCAGCCAGCTCGATGAGTATTCCAACGGTCATTCAGGAACAGAATTCTTACGCTGGCATCACCAATAAAATGCTTGGTGCAAAGGCCAAAAAAGTTTGCGTTGCCTACGATGGCATGGATAAATTCTTCCCTGCCAAGAACATCATCCGAACAGGAAATCCCGTTCGTCAGGACATTCTGAATTTGGAAGGAAAACGCGAGCAAGGACAAAAGACCTTCAACCTCGACCCAAGCAAGAAAACATTGCTGGTAATTGGTGGAAGTTTGGGAGCTCGTTCCATCAACTTGGCTGTCAAATCTCACATCGAAGCTTTCAAAAAAGCGGACGTACAAGTGGTTTGGCAAACGGGCAAACTCTTTATTGAAGAGGCCAAAAAAGCTGTTGCTGATGCCAATGCAAGCAACTTCTTCGTGTCTGATTTCATCTACACGATGGATCAGGCGTATGCTGTTGCCGATGTGGTGCTTTCGCGTGCTGGAGCAAGTTCCATTTCTGAACTGTGCATCGTTGCGAAGCCATCTGTTCTGGTTCCGTTCCCGTTTGCTGCCGAAGACCATCAGACCAAGAATGCGCAAGCGCTTGTGGATGTTGACGCAGCGATTCTTGTGCCTGACAGCGAAGCAGGAACGAGAGCATGCGAAGAATCACTGAAACTCATGTCAGATGAGGCAACGCAGGCAAAATTCCGAACCAACATCAAGAAGCTTGCGCTTCCGAATGCGGATGAGGAAATAGCCAAGGAAATTTTGAAAATCGCGAAAGCTGCATGAAAGCGCTAAAAGACATACAAGCTGTCTATCTGATCGGTATCGGTGGTATCGGTATGAGCGCACTTGCCCGTTATTTTGCGGTGCAAGGCAAACGCGTAGCCGGTTATGATCGCACGCCAACAGATCTTACCAAGGAATTGGAAGTTGCTGGCATTCCTGTTCATTTTAAAGATGATGTGAGCGCGATTTCAGATGCATTCAAGGATGCGGCAAACACCTTGATAATCTTCACACCTGCGGTTCCCGCCAACCATGCTGAATTAAATTATTTCCGCGCAAATGGTTTTGAAGTACTAAAGCGTTCGCAAGTGTTAGGTGAACTATCTAGAACTTACAATACAGTAGCTGTTGCAGGAACACATGGCAAGACGACTACAAGTTCCATCATTGCGCATTTACTGAAATCTTCTTCAAAAGATTGCAATGCATTCTTGGGTGGAATTTCAACGAATTACAACACAAATCTGCTCACATCCACAAGCAGCAATTTGATGGTGGTTGAAGCCGATGAATTCGACCGTTCATTCCTCACGCTATCGCCAGAAATTGCGATTGTGACTTCGGTTGATGCCGACCACTTGGACATTTACGGTTCTGCTGATGAAATGCTCAATTCGTTCCGAGATTTCACTGAGTGCCTTGTGGAAAATGGAACGCTCATTTACCGGCTTGGACTTCCGTTTTCCGACACGCAAAAACGAAACTTTACGTATTCGCTGAGCGAGAAGTGCGATTACTACACATCAGCACTTTCAATTGAGTCTGGTCAATACAAATTCGACCTGCATTCTCCTTCAAGAATTCTGAAGGATCTGACATTCGGAATGCCAGGTTTGCATAACATGGAGAACGCAGTGGCAGCATTCGCAGCAGCCGATCAATTGGGGCTTTCGGAAGACGAGATCAGAACTGGATTGGCTTCTTACAAAGGCGTAAAACGCAGATTTGAAGTGCACATCAACACAGATGAGTTGGTTTACATTGATGATTACGCGCATCATCCAACAGAGATATCGGCTTGCATCGGTTCCGTTCGCGAACTCTACCCAGGAAGAAAAGTGAAAGGCATTTTCCAACCACATCTTTTCAGCCGAACAAAAGATCACATGCAAGAATTCGCCAACAGCCTTTCGCAGTTGGATGAAGTGACGTTGCTCGAAATATATCCGGCACGCGAAGAACCAATTGCTGGAATTACTTCAAGCGCATTGCTTGAAAGGATGAGTGCGGAGCACAAAAATCTACAAAGCAAAACGGCTGTTTTAGATTCCATCTCGGCAGCAAACACAGATGTGCTTTTGACCATGGGCGCAGGCGATATTGACCAATTGGTTGCACCTATTAAACATAAACTACTGTCATGATCAAGAAGATCCTGAACATATCGGTTTACGTTCTGGCGGTGATTGGCCTCTTCGTTTCGTTGGCATTCAGCGCGCGCGAATCGGACAAGATTCCGTGTTCGAATATTCGCATTGAGGTTGACAATAACAGCGGCAACTTCTTTGTGACAAATGATGATGTGCTGGAGATGATCTGGAGCAAAGGCGATAGTTTGGTTGGAAGACCGATCACTTCTATTCCTATTGCGGTTTACGAACGACACATTGCTGCCAATCCTTCTGTGAAACGGGCCGAAGTTTACACCAAACACAATGGCGTGTTTGCCGTGAAAGTGTATCAGCGCGAACCGATCATCCGCGTGATGACCGCTGATGGCGAAAGTTTCTACTTGGATAAGGAGGGTTCGGTGATGCCGACCAGCGAGAATTACACGGCACGCGTGCCCGTTGCCAACGGTTTCATCATGGAAAAGCAATATGACATGCAACGTTATAATGTGGCTGAAATGAGCGACAGTTTGAAAAAACGTTCGTGCTTGGACGAGCTATTCGAACTGGCCACATTCATCCGAAAAGATGCTTTCTGGAAAGCGCAGATCCAACAAATCAGAGTGGAACCGAATGGTGAACTGACATTGATCCCGACTGTTGGCGACCACCACATTCTACTGGGAAGAACGGATATGATGGAACAGAAATTCAACAAACTGCTTTTGTTCTATCGAAAAGGACTCAACAAAACCGGATGGGATCAATATTCCCACATCAATCTTAAATACAAAGACCAGGTCATCTGTACCAAAAAGAACAGCTAATGGAAAATTCAGACATCGTAGTAGGACTTGACATCGGAACAACCAAAATTGCTTGCATTGTTGGTAGACGAGATGCGCATGGCAAGATTGAGATTCTTGGCATCGGCAAATCAGAATCGCTAGGCGTGAGCCGTGGCGTTGTGGCCAATATTGATAAAACGGTTCAGTCGATTCAAGCAGCTGTGGAAGAAGCGCAGAACAAGACCGGAATTGAGATCAAGTATGTGAATGTGGGCATTGCTGGACAGCACATCAAATCGCTGCAACACCGTGGTATTTACACACGTGATTCGTTGGAAACAGAGATCAGCAAGGAAGATGTTCGCAACCTGATCCGCGACATGTACAAGCTGCAAATGCTACCTGGCGAAGAGATCATTCACGTGCTTCCGCAAGAATACATCGTGGATAACGAGCAAGGAATCAAAGACCCTGTAGGGATGAGCGGTATCCGTTTAGAGGCCAATTTCCACATCATCACTGGTCAGGTTGCTGCTGCAAAGAACATTCATCGTTGTGCATACAAGGCTGGTCTTTCGGTTACCGAATTGATTCTGGAGCCATTGGCGTCTTCTGCCGCTGTACTGAACGATGAAGAAATGGAAGCTGGTGTTGCCTTGGTTGACATTGGTGGTGGAACGACAGACATCGCCATTTTCCAAGACAACATTATTCGACACACGGCTGTGATTCCGTTTGGTGGAAATATCATTTCAGAAGACATTAAAGAAGGATGCACCATCATCAAGCATCAAGCAGAATTGCTGAAGGTGAAATTCGGTTCTGCACTAGCTACGGAAGCCAAAGACAACGAGATTGTTTCCATTCCAGGATTGCGCGGACGTGAACCACGCGAAATCAGCCTGAAGAATCTGGCCAGCATCATCCAAGCACGGATGGAAGAGATCATCGAGCATGTGTATTACGAGATCAAGAATTCCGGATACGAGAAAAAACTCATCGGAGGAATCGTGGTCACGGGTGGTGGCGCCAACCTGCGTCACTTGCCACAATTGATGGAATACATCACGGGAATGGATGTGCGTGTTGGTTACCCGAATGAACATCTAGCAGCTGGAAATCCGGATGACGTCACGAGCCCGATCTTCTCTACTGGCGTTGGTCTGGTTATGAAAGGATTGGAGTTCAGAGATGAACTGGCCGCCCGCGGATTGACCATTGACGATTGGGCTGAAGGCCGCGAAGGCGCACCAGTTGTGAAGAAGGAAATTCCGAAAGAAGAAGCACCGACCGATACCATTTCTGAAGCAGAAGAAGTGGCGCGAGAAGTGGCCGAGGAAAAAAGCTCAAGCAGCCCATTTTCAGGTCTTGCCAATTTCAGAAGCAAGCTCGAAAAATGGATGAATGAAGGAATAGATTAATAGCTGCAAGTATTAAGCTTCTGCTACAAGTAAAATGAAAAAGAAAATGGCCTAAAGGCTAACGCCTAAGACCTAAAACCTAAACAGAAACCCAATTAACCCATAACCAAAATCGGAGGAAAAATGGCTAAGGAAATGATGAATTTCAATCTCCCCAAAGAGGAAACCTCTATCATCAAGGTGATAGGAGTAGGTGGAGGCGGCTCAAATGCCGTAAACCACATGTACAAACAAGGAATCAGAGGTGTCGACTTCGTGGTCTGTAATACAGACCAACAAGCGCTGGACATGAGCCCTGTGCCGAAGAAGATCGCGCTGGGATCGAGTCTAACGGAAGGTCGTGGTGCAGGCGCACAGGCGGAAGTCGGTCGCAACGCTGCCATCGAAAACCTAGACGATATCAAAGAGGTATTGCACGGTACCAAAATGGTTTTCATTACTGCTGGTATGGGCGGTGGAACCGGAACAGGTGCTGCTCCAGTAATTGCTGAAGCCGCTCGTGAACTAGGTATCTTAACTGTAGGTATCGTTACCATTCCGTTCGGTTTCGAAGGAAAGAAACGTAAGCTGCAGGCAGATTTTGGTCTGGAAGAATTGAAAAAGCACGTTGATACTGTGCTTATCATTTCTAATGACAAACTGCGCGAGATGTACGGAAACCTGAAACTTAGCGAAGCATTCGGTCAGGCAGATGATGTATTGACCATTGCCGCTAAAGGCATTGCCGAGATCATTACCGTAGAAGGTTATGTGAACGTGGATTTTGAAGACGTCCGTACCGTTATGACCAAATCTGGTGTGGCCATCATGGGATCGGCAACTACTTCTGGTCCAGACCGCGCCATCAAAGCCGTGGAGCAAGCATTGGCCTCTCCTCTTCTCAACGACAACAACATCTTTGGAGCTAGCAATATCCTCCTCTACATCAGCTCTGGTAAAGATGAAGTTACGATGGACGAAGTGGCAGAGATCACTGATTACATTCAGGATGAAGCTGGAATGGATGCTGATGTTATTTGGGGTAACGGCACCGATGAAGACCTGAACGATGAGTTGACACTGACAATCATCGCCACTGGATTTTCTGGCGAAAAACTGGAAAGAGTTACTGGAAAGGAGAATGTGATCCGCCATACCTTGGACACACGCCCAACTAGAACAGAAGCTCCAAAACCAATGGCCGAAGCACCAAAGGCAACAACAGAAGAGAAATCCTCCATTCCTTCTGGCCTTACAGCTCGACCAGTTCTGTTCAATTCGCCATTGAACAAGACCACGGTTACCGACCACGCAGATCTTCTAACGCCTCCAACCACCAACATGAAGGCGGAGATCACACCAACAGAACCTGTGATCAAGCATACGTTGGAAGACGAAGTAGCTTCAGCTTCACTTATGGCTTTCAAGGTAGATGAAACAGACCTTGAACTGAACGCATTGCTTGATGCAGAAGCTCCTGAGATGATCGGAATTAAGGAAGGCGAAGAGTTTCCGCTTTACAATGAGGAAGAAGACGAAGATGATTTTGAAATAGCTGCAACGTTCGATACCAATCTTACTGTTGAAGCCAAAGAGGAAGTGAACGAACTTCCAGTAGCTGAAGAAACGGAAGAAGAAGAGTTGACTGAAACTCCTGCGATGCAGCCTTTCAGCCTATTCCGAGATAAACCCGTTCAAGAGTTAACGAACGAGTTATTTGAAGAAGAGGAAGAAGACACTTTTGATGACAACATCATTACAACAGAAACAGCTACAGAGATCGAATTTGAGCTAAAAAGCGTGACACCAACAGCTGATACGGAGATCAAAACCTTCAGTTTGTATGATGACGAACCGACTACTGCAAGCAGCACTACAAACAGCAATCTTGTAGAAGAGCCAAAGTTGATGACACGCAGTCTTCCGTTCGAAAATTCAATCGACACAGAGGAAATGCAGCGCAAACAACAAGAGCGCATGGAGCGTCTGAAAAGCATGAATGCACGATTCCGTTCGCCAAACAGTTTGGCCGAATTGGAGAACGTTCCTGCTTTTAAAAGACGAAACGTGAACCTTGCAGACACGCCACATTCGTCTGAAAGTTCTGTTACACGATTTGACGTACGCGACACGGACGAGACCGATGAGAACGGCAACAGACGTGGTGCACTGAGTGATGGAAACGATTTCCTTCATCAATCGGTAGATTAAGAAACATCTGGTAGCAACTAAAGTGAAGCAATCTCCATCAAATGGGGGTTGCTTCTTTTTTTGCTTCTAACGCTTGCTTTGTTAAGTTCGTAGACCAATCGCAGCTCCAAATCATGAAATTCAGTAACTGGATTTATCTTCCCATCATCATTATTCTGGTACTACTGGCGTGGTATTTCCACACCATCATCACCTACATTCTAATCGCTGGCATCATCTCGCTTATTGGCGAACCTATCATTCGATTCTTGCTAAAGATCAATTTCAAAGGACGTCACATGCCACGGGCGTTGGCCGCAACATTCACCATTTTGGGTTTACTTTCCTTCTTCGGAGGAATCATTAGTGCGTTCATTCCAATGGTGGCCGATGAAGCGCGCAAGCTTTCTAATGTAAGTGTTGAAGAAACACTCGTCAACATCCAAGGTCCCGTTCAATTGGCGCAGGATTACCTCAATCAATTCCAATTGACTGAAGCACCTATCGTGTTGCAAACCGAACTCAAAAAACTGCTTACCAACCTTTTCGATATTTCTGCGGTGGGCGATAGCGTGCAATATGCACTTGGCCTCACAGGCGATATATTCATCGCTTTCTTCGCCATTACCTTCATCACCTTTTTCTTCCTAAAAGACCAAGGTCTGTTCAAAAACATGATCATGACCCTCGTGCCCGACCAGTACGAAGAACGCATTGGAAAGGTGCTGCATAAAAGCAAAGAACTACTTACGCGCTACTTCATTGGCGTGATCATCGAAGTAGCCATTGTCATGACCATCGTTTCCGTTGGCCTTGCCATTGTTGGAATTGATAATGCGTTGCTCATCGGCTTCCTTGCAGGTCTCTTCAACGTCATTCCGTACGTGGGTCCAATTATTGGTGCAGCCATCGGTATCATCATCGGAATAAGCACCAACACCGAAGGCCTCGACTTTGCTTCTATGCTTTCCCTTACCGGACAAATGGCCATCGTTTATGCAGCCGCGCAAATGCTCGACAATTTCTTGTTACAACCCTACATCTACTCACAAAGCGTGAAGGCACATCCGTTGGAAATCTTCCTTGTGATTCTGATGGCTGGCAACGTGGCAGGTATTGCTGGAATGATCCTCGCAGTACCAACCTACAGCATCGGCCGCGTGTTCGTGGGCGAATTCTTCAATCAGTTCAAAGTGGTGAAGGCGCTTACAGGGGAGGGTTGATTCCAAAGATCTGTACAGCTAGCGCTTTTGACTAAATTGCCTGCATGAAGCAGTTGATCTTTCTTACCGCTCTGTTGCTTTCGTTCTCGGCCATGGCCCAACGCAACCAGCGCATTATTGGAACCGTGGTAGATGCAGACTCCAAACAGCCACTTATAGGCGCTACCGTGTTTGTAGAGATGGATGGCGTGTTGGGCTCGTCTACCGATATTGATGGAAAGTTTGAGATTGAAAACGTTCCGGTTGGCCGATTGGAAGTAAAGTGCTCTTACATCGGATATGAACCTTGGAGCAGTGGCCTCATAACCCTCAGTTCGGGCAAGGAAATGAGCATTGATATTGACTTGTCTGAAAGCGTGCACATGACCGATGAAGTAAAGGTTGTAGCCACACAGGATGGACAGACCAAAAACGAAATGATGACCATCAGTTCACGCTCGTTCAGCATTAAGGAAACCCAGCGTTTTGCGGGTAGCATCAACGACCCTGGCCGTGTGGCACTAAATGTTCCTGGAGTAACGGCAGCGCAGGATAATGATAATGACGTGATCGTGCGCGGGAACTCCGCAGCTGGTATCCTATGGCGATTGGAAGGCATTGATGTTCCCAATCTCAACCACTTTTCGCGACCAGGTTCTTCGGGCGGAGGCATCACAGCCCTTTCTCCGCACGTGATGGGCAATACCGATTTTAGCACAGGTGCATTCCCTGCCGAGTACGGAAACGCATTTGCAGGTGTGTTCGACATCAGCTTCAGAAATGGAAATACGGAACGACACGAATTCATGGTGCGGGCCGGGGTTTTGGGCATCAATGCTGGTGCAGAAGGACCGCTCACCAAAAAGAATGATGGCTCTTCCTATATCTTCAACTACCGCTATTCCACCTTGGGGATTTTGGGCGCCATGGGGCTATATGTGGTTGATGCCAACACCAACAATACCTATCAGGATCTTTCATTCAAGATCAATTTACCGAACAGCAAAAAATCACGTATCAGCATTTTCGGCATTGGTGGATTGAGCAAAGAAGAGGGCATTGTGAAGAAAGACACAGCCCAATGGGTTGATTACGTGAACAGGTTCAAGACCACACTTAAAACCAATTTGGGTGTGATGGGTGTTTCGTGGACCCAGTTGCTCAATGAACGTTCGTACCTGAAAACCGTAATGGCCATCACCTACAACGATGTGGTGGATGGAGATGACACTTTAGACCTCAATTATGTGCTACATCCCACGCGAGACACCCATTTCAATAATACGCGAGCCGTTATTCACAGTTATTACAATCGTAAACTGAGCAGTAAATTGAGCTTACGGGCAGGACTACATGCCGATGAGAATTTCTACTCCTTCCACGAATCAAAATTTGTCGATTCGCTTAACCAAACCTTGGTTTTAATTGATGGATCGGGTGCTGCCACCACCTTACAGCCCTACGTTCAGGCCAAGTATCGGCCAACAGCAAACACCACTCTCGTTGGAGGCGTGCATGCCACATATCTATCACTGAACAATACCTACTCCATCGAACCACGATTGAGCATCACTCAAAAAATGGACAACGGACAGCAGTTGTCCTTTGGCTATGGTTTGCACGGCCAGTATCTGCCATTGGGTTCCTATTTCACGCAATTCACACGGCCAGACGGGTCAATATACTTCCCGAACAAAGACCTGAAAATGGTGCAAAGTCATCATTTCGTGCTCAGTTATGAGCTTAGTTTTCTGCACAATTACAAATTCAAGATAGAGCCCTATTTCCAATACCTCTATCATTTGCCGGTGAGTTCCGACCCATCAAGCACCTACATGATCTTGAATGAGCGCTCTGGCTACGCCAAAGATTCTTTGGTAAACAAAGGCATAGGCATGAATTATGGCCTGGATGTTTCCATACAACGATACTATGCCAAACACTGGTTTTTTGTGGTCAATGGCTCGGTGTTCCGATCATCGTATACACCGCTCAATGGTAAAACCTACTCTGGAGCCTATGATAGCAGATTCACTGTTTCCGTTATGGGCGGTTACGAAGTTCAGTTCAAGAACAGCGCTTTGGAATTCGGATTCCGATTAGGTGTAATGGGCGGATTTCGTTACACACCTATCGATCTGGCGGCTTCCACTGCTGCGCGAGAAGCCATCACCATCGATTCGTTGGCCTTTACCAAAACATATCCTACCTACATACGACCCGACCTTCAAATTTCGTACAGGCAGAACAAACCCAAATACTCTTGGACACTTTCGCTCAATCTTGGAAACTTCATTGACCACAAGAACATCTTGCGTCAGTACTACGATAAACAGAATAATAAATTGGCGTACAAATATCAGATGGGATTGATTCCAATTTTGGCATTTCAGGTCGATTTTTATGCCAGCAAAGGAGGCACTAAAAAAGCGAAAGGCTGATTATCCTTTATAAGCCATCCACATAAGAGCAGCTGCCAAGCTCATAACAATCACAAATCGTAGGACGCGTAGTACCAATAGTTCTTCTGGTTTCATCAATGGGGGTTGAATGTTAATTCAAACCTAACCAATGTTACCAACTTATTAATGACCAAAAATGGTCATTTTAACAACGAAGATTGAATTTCAGTGTATCACGTAGCCCAATTCTACGCAAACTACTATCTGCACAACTATGTTATTCACGTATTGGTACCAAGATTGGTCTTGGAGAATTGCCCAATCGCCATAAATGCTTGGTGTGTTGCCATACCACAACCATAAAATTGGGGTACACATGATATGGAATGCCATACTCCTTGGCGGTTTGCTGCACTATCTGCGACAGCTTGCGATAATGCACATGGCTAATACTAGGAAATAGATGATGCTCGATCTGGTAATTCAAACCACCCACAAACCAAGAGAAAATGCGACTCTTGGGTGAGAAATTGCATGTGGTTCGCAATTGGTGAACAAACCAACTTTCCTCTACTCTACCATCTTCTGGAGCAACCGGATATGCAGCATCCGGCACCACGTGTGCCGATTGAAATACAGTTGCACTGAATACGCCAGCAATAAAATGCATGGTAAAGAAGAAGATCAACGTCAACCACCACGAAGCTGGATTGAGCCACATCGGAAGCGCAAGTACAATTCCCCAATAGAGCAATTTGGCAATGGTCATTCTTGTTAGCTGCATGGTGAATTTACCGCGACCTTTCACTGTCAATCCTTTTTTACGGAAATCCAACATCTGCAGGAAATCCTTGAACGTTGCCCAATTGATGGTCATCATTCCGTATAGAAACCAAGCATAGAATGCCTGCAATCTGTGAATCCAAAGACGCTTAGTATTTGGCGAAAGTCGAAGGATTCCGCCTGTATCAATATCGCCATCGTGTCCATCAATATTGGTAAAAGAATGATGGAGCACATTATGCTGAATCTTCCACACAATAGCGCTGCCGCCAACAATATTGATCAAATAGCCCAAAGCTTTATTCACCTTCGGGTTCTTTGAATAGGACCCATGGTTTGCATCGTGCATAATAGACATACCAATGCCGATCATTCCAACCGCCATCATCACCCACATCACGAACAGAATGGCCCAATGTGAAACCACTCCTGAAATGATCAATCCGAGCGGCACGAGATAAAGCAATAGAAGAGAAACCGTTTTCACGACCATTCCAGCATTCCCCTGTTTAGAAACCTGCTTGTCTTCAAAATAATCAGCAACACGTGCTTTAAGGGTCTTCACAAATTCCACATCGGCAGTGCGCGAAAATTTCAATCTCTGTAATTGGGTCATGTTCTTGTTTGTAAGACGATGAAGATAGGCACTTGCATGGAACGCCACTTGACGAATAACAGAAACAAAAAAGCCGATGTGAAAATTCACATCGGCTTTACTTTAAAAGTCTGTTTTCTTAATAATAGTGCAGTCTTCGCACCTTGCTCACGTACTTTGAAAGTCGTAGTACTTGTCGTGTATATCCATACTCATTATCGTACCAAGCATAGATCACCACATTCATTCCATCAGGAGAAACAATCGTTGCCTTGCTATCATAGATAGAAGCGCAGCTGTCGCCAACAATATCCGAAGAAACCAATTCGTGTGAAGTCGAATAACGAATCTGCTCAACAAGGCTTCCGTTCAATGCAGCATCTTTCATTGCAGCATCAATATCGTCCAATGAAACCTTTGTCTTCAAAGTAAGATTCAAAATAGCCAACGAACCATCTGGCACCGGAACACGAACGGCATTCGAGGTCAACTTGCCTCCAAGTGTTGGAATTACCTTTGCAACAGCACTTCCGGCACCAGTTTCGGTGATAACCATATTTGAAGCGGCAGAACGTCCTCTACGATATTTCTTGTGGTAGTTATCCAACAAATTCTGGTCGTTGGTGTAGGCATGAATGGTCTCAATATGACCTTTCTCCACTCCGAATTTAGCTTCAATTACAGCCAAAACTGGAGAAATGGCATTGGTCGTACAAGAAGCCGCTGACCAGATATTGTGATCATCTGGATTGAAATTCAAGTGATTTACGCCATGAACAATGTTTGGAATATCACCCTTGCCAGGAGCAGTCAACATTACTTTACTCGCGCCTTTCGATTTCAAATGCTGACCCAATCCGTCTGCATCTCTCCAAACACCAGTGTTATCAATGATCAGCGCATCGTTGATGCCATATTGAGTGTAATCAATCTCTGAAGGATTGTTGGCTGCAATTAGAAGAATCGTGTGACCGTTTACGATCAACGCCTTTTTCTCAACATCTGCTTCGATGGTACCAGGAAACGGACCGTGAATGGAATCCGTTCTGAGAAGATCGGCACGCTTGTAAATATCGTGTTCAGAGTTTGAACGCGTAACAATAGCACGAAGTCGCAGCTGATCGCCTTTAGCAGATTGAGAGATCAACTCTCTAGCTGCCAATCGACCGATACGTCCGAATCCGTAAAGCACTACATCTTGCGGAGCTGATGGTTCACGACCATCGGCTACCATTGTGCCAATAGTTCCTCCTAAAAAGGTCTCGATGGTTTCACCCTTGGTGCGGGCTTCTAACCACTCATGTGTCAATTTTCCAAGGTCGATTTTGGCAGGTGCCAAATTCATGCTTACCAATCCTTGGGCAACTTGGAGACTATCGAAAATGGTGATCGGTTTCCGCACCATTTTACGAGCATATTCGTGATGGGCCAAAATTTCTCCCACGTTGCAGTCATGCAACTGCTGGCGGAAAATGACCAATTCAACAGCTCGGTCAAAACGCAAAGTTCCGACAATAGACATCAACTGGATAGCGGCTTTTTCTCGGCCGATCCAATTGTTCAACTCTGCCTCAAAAGTCCCTTTGGAATTTGAAGCAATCGTATCAATACTCATGAAAATGGATTTGTGGTTAGATTATCCTAGATATGCTTTCAGCAGTTTGCTGCGCGAAGTGTGACGCAGTCTTCTGATAGCTTTTTCCTTTATCTGACGAACACGCTCTCTCGTAAGGTCGAATTTTGCTCCGATCTCTTCCAAGGTCAATCCGTGGTTCATTCCAATTCCGAAGAACAGTTTCACCACATCTCTTTCGCGCTCTGTCAGCGTGGAAAGTGAACGCTCAATTTCTTTTTGAAGCGACTCGTTCATCAGCGTACTATCGGCACGTGGCGAATCGTGATTCACCAACACGTCCAAAAGGCTGTTGTCTTCTCCTTGAACGAACGGTGCGTCCATTGATACGTGACGTCCAGAAACGCGCATTGTATCAGCAATTTTCTCTTCTGGAATTTCTAGAACTTCAGAAAGTTCCTCAGCAGATGGCTCGCGCTCAAACTCCTGCTCCAATTTAGAAAAAGCCTTGTTGATCTTATTTAAAGAACCTACTTGGTTCAAAGGCAAACGAACAATTCTTGATTGCTCTGCCAACGCTTGTAGAATCGATTGACGAATCCACCAAACAGCGTAAGAAATGAACTTGAAACCGCGTGTTTCGTCAAAACGTTGAGCTGCTTTGATCAATCCTAAGTTTCCTTCGTTGATCAAATCCGGTAGGCTCAACCCTTGATTTTGGTATTGCTTCGCAACAGAGACAACGAAACGAAGATTCGCTTTGGTCAATTTTTCCAAAGCAGCTTGATCACCAGCTTTAATTCGCTGCGCCAGAATTACTTCCATGTCCGCAGTGATAAGATCTTCCTTGCCAATTTCCTGTAGGTATTTGTCAAGCGAAGCACTCTCACGATTAGTAATCGATTTGGTGATCTTAAGTTGTCTCATATTGTCTATTTCAGTTAAGTGATCTGACGGCTCTTTACACCATCCCCAAAAAGGGCTGCAAAGATACACAGAAAGGCTATTTTATACAATATAAAAGAGACAGGCTGTGCAACCGTCATAATTCAAACGACAAATCGCCTCAATTGTTTCTTTTTTGTGGCACGACCAATCTGCTAGAAAGATAGTAAACGATCAATCAGGGCGTGATTTCCGATAAAGCTCCCAAATAACAATTCCCGCTGAGACAGAAATATTCAACGAATGTTTGGTTCCTGTCTGTGGTATTTCAATGAAATCATCGCAAATATCCAAAACATCTTGCGATACTCCTTTTACTTCGTTGCCGAAAATTAGTGCCAGTTTAGCATCATTCGCAAACTGAAAATTACCTAGTTCTATGCTTCCGGCAACTTGTTCTATACCTAATATTCGAAAGCCATCTAATTTGAGTTTCGCTACGGCATCACTGCAACGATCTGCATACTCCCACTCTACTGATTCAGTGGCGCCTAAGGCTGTTTTTTCAATCTCCCGATGCGGTGGCTGTGCTGTAATTCCGCAAAGCAAAATCTTCTGAACAGAAAATGCATCAGCGGTTCTGAAAACAGATCCGACATTATGAAGGCTTCTTACATCATCAAGAACAACCACAACCGGAATCTTATCAGCTCCTTGAAACTCGGAAACTGACTTTCTGCCAAGTTCCTGCATCGTCAATTTTCTACCTTTCTCTTTAGCCATTGTACTGTTTGATGCCTTGCGTATATGGTTAACTTAGCGCGATTCTGAACGCAAAGTAAAACAGATAATCTTGGCCAAAACATCTGGAACAAAAGATCAGGAAACACCCTTGATGAAGCAATACAATGCAATCAAGGCGAAATACCCTGATGCACTATTGCTTTTCAGAGTTGGTGATTTTTACGAGACCTTCGGAGAAGATGCCATTCGCGCATCTCGCGTTTTGGGAATTGTCCTTACAAAGCGGGCAAATGGGAAGGCTTCTCACATAGAATTGGCAGGATTTCCGCATCATTCTTTGGAAACCTACCTACCAAAATTGGTTCGTGCGGGGCACAGAGTTGCAATCTGCGATCAACTCGAAGACCCTAAACAGGCGATAGGAATTGTAAAACGTGGCGTAACGGAATTGGTAACTCCTGGCGTTTCCTTTAACGATAATGTTCTAGAACAGCGGTCAAACAACTTTCTGTGCAGCTTGCATTTCAGTCCAACGAATATTGGCATCGCCTTCCTCGACATTTCCACCGGAGAATTTCTCGTTGCTCGAGGGAATGAATTGTACATCAAAAAGCTGATCAAGAACTTTGAGCCGAGCGAGGTGCTTTTTAGAAAAAGTTATCGTAGCCAGTTTCATGAAATGTTCGGTGACGGTCATTGCACATTCACCATGGAAGATTGGGTTTACACCGTTCAGTTTGGAACAGAAACGCTCAATAATCACTTTGGAACAAAAAACCTGAAGGGATTTGGCATCTCTCATCTAGAAGAGGGAATAGTTGCAGCAGGAGCAGCTTTACAGTACTTGTCGGATACTCAGCATAATAAAACCGAGCACATCAATTCCCTTTCAAGGATCGAAGAGGAAAAATACATGTGGGTTGATGGGTTTACCGCTGCCAACTTAGAAATTCTTCGGCCCAACCAACGCGATGGAAAGTGCCTGATTGACATTCTGGACAAGACCCAAACTCCAATGGGTTCTCGAATGATGAAACGTTGGGTTTCTTTTCCTTTAAAAGAGAAAACGCTGATTACCAAAAGGCTTGAAAGTGTTGACAAACTCCTTCGGTCGGAAAGTGTCAGAAGACAACTTGCTCAAAGTCTGAACAACATTTCTGACCTAGAGCGATTGGCATCCAAGTTATCTACTGGTCGGGTAAATCCTCGCGAACTATTGTCTCTAGGACGATCACTCGCTGAAATCCCTTCAGTTATTGAAACGATAGCTGAACTTAAAAGCCATGGCCTTTCGGAAATAACCAGCCTCATCAATCCGTGTTCGCATGCTTTGGATACCATTGCTACAAGTATCTCGGAAGAAGCGTCAATTAACATTAACAAAGGTTCCGTAATAAAAAGTGGCTTCTCCTTAGAATTGGATCAATTACGAAGCCTCGCTTATTCTGGCAAAGACTACTTGGTTGGAATCCAGAAACGAGAATCTGAAGCAACTGGAATCACGAGCTTGAAAATCGGATTCAATAACGTTTTCGGGTACTTTCTAGAAGCTACCAACGCACACAAAGACAAGATTCCCGAAAGCTGGGTCAGAAAGCAGACGCTCGTAAATTGCGAACGCTACATTACCGAAGAACTAAAGGAATACGAGGAGAAAATACTTGGTGCTGAAGAGAAGATACAAGCGCTTGAAACACGGCTTTATCAAGAAGTTGCGGCCACTTTGGGGAAATACGTCATTTCGCTTCAGCAGAACGCCACGTTACTCGCACAGATCGATTGCCTGTTATCATTTGCAGAAGTTAGCGATGCCAATCATTACGTTCAACCAAAATTTACGGACGAAAGCATTATTCAAATTCAAGATGGAAGGCATCCAGTAATTGAAAAATCGCTTCCAATCGGGGAAAGCTATGTTTCGAATGACGTTTATTTGAACAACCAAACTCAGCAGATTTTGGTAATTACCGGTCCAAACATGTCTGGTAAATCCGCACTACTGAGACAAACTGCTCTTATTTCCATCATGGCCCAAATGGGTTGCTTTGTTCCAGCAAAAAGTGCCACGTTAGGAATTGTAGATAAGGTGTTCAGTCGCGTAGGAGCATCAGACAACATAGCTCAAGGTGAATCTACCTTCATGGTTGAAATGAATGAGGCGGCCAGCATCCTGAATAATATGACTTCGCAAAGCCTTGTCATATTAGATGAAATCGGTCGTGGAACAAGTACGTATGATGGAATATCCATCGCCATGGCCATTGTTGAATTCATGCACGAGGGAAACAAGGCGAATCCAAATGTGCTTTTCGCTACACACTATCATGAATTAAATGAACTGGAAACTCGCTTAGAGCGCGTTAAGAATTTCAATGTAAGTGTAAAAGAAGTTGGCAAGAAAGTTCTTTTCCTACGAAAATTGGTCCCGGGAGGAACCGAGCACAGCTTCGGAATCCATGTTGCGAAAATGGCCGGCATGCCATCTACGGTTGTTAATCGGGCAAAGGAATTACTGCTTAAACTTGAAGAATCTCACGTAACGGGAGCCAAAAAGTCGAAATCAAGCAAAACAACCTCAGTCGATAACATGCAGTTGAGTTTCTTTCAATTAGATGACCCAGTACTGGAACAGATAAAAGAAGAGATTGAAGAGATTGATATAGATACACTTACGCCAGTTGAGGCACTTCTCAAATTGCACGAAATCAAGAAAGTTTTGGGTAGTAGAAAGTGATTTTGTTCAATCGGGAAAATATTTAGTTTTGCAATCCAGTTTCGCGAGAATAGCTCAGTTGGTAGAGCACGACCTTGCCAAGGTCGGGGTCGCGGGTTCGAATCCCGTTTCTCGCTCACTCTCAAACCAAAATCCTCCTACGGGAGGATTTTGTGCATTGGGCCCGGGTGGTGGAATTGGTAGACACGCAGGACTTAAAATCCTGTGGCCGTTGAGGCCGTACGGGTTCGACCCCCGTCCCGGGTACATTACTTCTCGAACATGATCATCGATCTGCGTAGCGATACAGTGACGAGGCCAACACCACAAATGTTGGAGTTCATGTTCAGCGCTAAAGTTGGCGATGATGTTTTTGGTGAAGACCCGACTGTAAATGAGCTTCAAGCTTTTGCAGCGGAAATGTTTGGAATGGAAGCCGCTCTATTCTGTCCCAGCGGGACAATGACAAATCAAATCGCGATTAAAGCTCACACGCAACCAGGAGACGAAGTAATCTGTGAAGAGGGAGCACACGTTCACTATTATGAAGGCGGTGGTATTGCATTCAACTCAGGAGCCTCAACAAAAACGCTCGTTGGTCAAAGAGGAGTTTTCACTGCAGAACAAGTTTTAGATTCTCTGCGTCCTGAAAATGTCCATTTCCCAAGAACATCTTTGGTTTGCATGGAGAATACTTGTAACCGAGGAGGCGGCAAAATCTTTGACTTTCATGAGATTGAAAGAATAAAGGATGTCTGCCAAAGAAACAAGCTCAAACTTCATTTGGACGGAGCAAGGTTATTCAATGCCGTAGTAGTAGAAAACAGAAGCCCCAAAGATTTCGGAAATGTATTTGATTCCATTTCTATCTGCTTGAGCAAAGGACTGGGCGCTCCCGTTGGCTCTCTTTTAATAGGAAACCAACCATTCATTCATCAAGCCACACGGATACGGAAAGTACTTGGAGGAGGTATGCGTCAAGCCGGATTTATGGCCGCTGCTGGGCTGTATGCATTATCTCAGAATGTAAATCGGCTACAGGAAGACCATGTTCTTGCGAAAAGTCTGGAGAAGTCGTTGAAAGGTTGCGAATTCGTTTCCTCGGTCCTTGAAGTAGAAACAAATATTGTTGTGTTCAAACTGAATGAGGGCGTCAAAACGCCTCATTTCTTAGAACATCTGCGTAATTCTGACATTTACGCGTTTGAAGTTGGCAAGCAACGAATTCGTTTTGTAACGCATCTGAACCTTCCACAGGATTGTTTTTCTATTATAGAGAAGGCCTTAGCTTCTTATTCATCTGCAGGATAAATAGAAGGAGACATCTTTCTTTCAACCCATTTATCTAGCCTGACAATTTCTGGACCACCAGGATCCCAAGCATACCCTTCAGTTTCATCCAAACAATTTTTAAGCGCAGTCAGACTTTTGGGACTTAGTTCATCGAAATTCAACTCTTTCCGAAGCAAATTACCTAAAATATCAAGAGCTGCTTGAACTCTTAGCGTGCCAAGTTCTTTGTGTCTCGTCACGAATTTCCGGGTCGTATCCAATTTAAACTCCAACCATTCCTCATCTTTCATTTCAACCAAAAGCATCATTTCAAGCAATCGGAATTGCATATTCCAAGTATCTTGCTGCTTAAGCAAGTATCCTTCAGCATTTAACGATTTGAAGGACGCACTCATGTCAGAATGTAGAAATTGAGCACATCCGTTGATATAAATCCATCGTGGCAAAAGATGCTCTCTTGCTGCAATTCGAGGGTGGCTCAAGGCAAGACTGATCGTTTCTTCTGCTCCACAGTAATTGCCTGAAGCAAGTTGCGCTTGCACAAGGAATTGCAGACACTGAAGTCGATTGAACCCTGCCGCAGGGAAGAATTTTTCTGACTTAGATAAGTGGTTGGTAGCTTCATTAAAATTCCGGAGCTCCATTTGCGCAAAACCCACCGTTTGATTTACCCCTGCAATGTTGTTCTTCGAACGTACTGCCGGATTCTTTTCAACGAGTTTCAAGAATTTCAATCCTAATTCAACGACTGAGTTAAAGTCCTTTCTACTGGTTCCGTACTCAGTGGCTGCCATATAGTACCAAAATCCAATTCGAGCTAATTTGTGCTTCTTGTATAATTGCCCCAAACTGGATATCAACTCGACATATTTCTTCTCGTTATTCTTGCCCTTCAGCGTTTTACTCATTTCAGGGCTGGACAAGAGCATGGATTGCTCCTCCACGTACAACAAAGCTTCGTAGCGTTGAAAGTCATTGGTAATCTCTTCATTCAACAACTTTAACTCCTCTGAAGTCGCAGAGCTAATAAGACATTCCCTCAGTAAATGATTCATTTGAAGCTTTTCGCCTACAAGCTCAAATCTTTCGGCAGTTTGCATTGATTTCCTCAGAACCTTTATCCCTTCAACCAATGCTCCTCGAAAAATCATCACATGTGCCTGAGCAATTTTCTTCATACACTCGAACTCAGCAGCTCTGTTTGCTTGGGCAATTCTCTTCGATGACTCCTTGACCAATAGAACACTAAGAATATCTTCTTTCAATCGACTCTTCAGGTGCGCGAACGAAGATGCAGAGCTAGTCTCACCTAATTTTCGTTTAATAAATTGCTCATCTGTATTACCAACTTCAAGAAGTTTGAACAACTGCAGCCGCAGATTGTCCTCTGCGTTCGTTGTTCTAGACAGTAGATGAATCAGCATCCGCCTTTCTCCTGTCCTTAGAATCTTGACCAAAGTCATCAAGTCATCCATTGCTCCAAATATCACACTTCTCACCTCTGTTCATGGGTTATTTTCATCGATTCATCACTGATTTTATCAACATTATCGTCAAATGTGCCCTATTCATCGAAATAATATAAAATTTTTCTACCTGATAATCAGTTAGTTAAGCATTTAAACCACGTCTCGACCATAAAATGTTTGGTTATTAAGATTCGTTTGTCGTAAATTTGATGAGTCTTATCGACAGAATATCAGGATTCATCGATAGATTCATAAAGAACCAATAATTGAAACTGTAACCAAAAAACCTAGAACACATGGAACTGTTAGTAGCTTTTTTAATCGCTTTCGGAGTAGTAAACAGCAAGGATGCTCAGAAAATCACAAAAGATGAAGCATCTGTACTTGTAAAGAAGAACGGTCTTGAAAAAGACTACATCATCTGGGGTGCTGAAGGAGACGATTTCTGATTTAACAACTAAAAAAAACTAGAACACATGGAACTGTTAGTAGCTTTTTTAATCGCCTTTGGAGTAGTGAACAGCAAGGATGCTCAGAAAATCACAAAAGATGAAGCATCTGTGTTGGTGAAAAAGTCTGGTCTTGAAAAAGACTATATTATTTGGGGGGCTGAAGGAGACGATTTTTGATTTACCTACCTGATTAAGTATCAGGTATTGATATAGCGAGTCAATTCTCGCCATTCTGACGAAGCGTCTGCCGAGTCAAATTTAATTGCATTTAGCAAGGCTAAGATGTTGTATACCAACTTCTTGGTCTTTTGCGTATCAATTAAATCGTGTCATCAAGTTAATTCTATTTCCTTGTGCACCTATATATACAGGCCTACATTTGATGCCGTAATCATGCTGCTATTGATTTAACAGCGACAAACAAAAGGCAAAATGGAAGCAATATTCACAACAGTAACAGACAAGCAAAGAGTTGATACTTTGAATAGCATTTACCAAAAAGGTCTATGCACACCGAAAGAAGCTTTAGCATTTTCATCTGACAAACTGGTGTATGTCAAGCCATTCATCTCAAAACTTCAGAATGAGAATGGTGCGACTGAGGATCTTTCTAGTCGAATCATGGCTCGTCAAGTAATTGACGAACTATTGAATGATATTATGGATGAGATTGAAATGTCTTGCGCAAGAAGCGCTAAAGACGCTTCGAAAATTGCCTTGGAATACGGTCTTCACGCATTCATCAACAATGACGAAGACTTCTACTTCGCAAATAAAGTAGCCTAAATAATTACATACGAATAGCTAATCAGTTCATCATGTGTCCTTCAGATATCTTTCAGTTACCAGTTTCAGATTATGGTTTTGGCCCGGGCTCTGAAGTCTTTGCTTCCGACAGTCATTACCCATGTAGCATCGCCATCAAAGAAACTGATCTAGCAGATAAAGTAAGAATTCAGGTGCAACGTGACGATACCAGCATTTGGAACGACTACGAAGAAGGAGAACTATTGATCGGAAAAAAAATTAAGTGCCGACTCGCTTATGGGGGTGAAACTAGGAAAATTACCATCGAGGTATTTCATACCTGATTCTTATTTGGTCAGCTTGTAAAGAAGAATCAGGCTTATTCCGACACTTAATAGTACGTTTCCAGCGGCAACCAAATGGTTGCCGTTTTTCATTAACTGAACTGTCTCGTAACTGAATGTCGAAAACGTACTGAAGCCACCACAAAACCCGATAAGCAATCCAGCCTTCACAAATCTATGGTCAACTACATCTTTTGACAGCACCGAAAAAATAGCAGCCATTAGCAGACAACTAAATATGTTGGTTGCAAAGGTTGCAAGGGGAAGTGAACCACTATAGTTTTTGATTGTAAAGACTGAAATTGCATATCTAACCAGACTTCCTAACCCTCCTCCAAAAAAAACCAAAGCATACGTCATTGTACTCCTATTTTATTGGTGATACGTGCCACGCTATACCCCACAAGAATGCCAAAAAACGCTCCAAAAAGTACATCGCTTGGATAATGTACCGCAAGGTAAATCCTACTGAACGAAACAAATGCAGCCCAAGTAAACAGTGCAATCGTCAATGCTTGGCCATCCTTATTCAGCACCAAGCAACTAACAAAAGTGGCGAGTCCAAATACGTTGGATGCATGTGATGAAATGAACCCATAATTTCCGCCACACTTGTTGTTTATTAAAGTGAGGAATGGCAAAACGTCTGAATTATGACAAGGTCTTGATCTCTGAAACACTTCTTTGAAAAAATGGACAGAACCTTGATCAGTGACCACCACCATTACTGCGGCTGCTAAGACTAACCAAAGGGTTTTATCAAGCCCAAACGCTTTATACAATCTCAATATTATGTATCCGTAAAATGGAATGGAAATCCACTTTGAACTGACCAGTAACATCAGGTTGTCCAAATTCGGATTGCCAGCGAAACCGTTTATCGCTAACAGAATTTGTCGATCGAGTTCTACGAATGATCCGATGACATTCAATACAAGCTAATACTTAATGAAACGTTCAGTCCAGAAACCTTTCTTAGACGATAATTGGACGAAATACATTCCAGGCTGAATTGCTGAGACATCCAGCGAATTATTGCTCCAGTTGACTGAGCTCAAATTCACCTGTTTTCCTGACATATCAAACACCTCTACTGTTGCAACATTCGAGTTTGAAGGAAGCTCGAAATACAACTGATTGCTACACGGATTCGGGTATAATGAAACCTGAAAATCTTCATGCTCCGAAACCCCAGCAGGGTCGTTTTCATCGATTACCGGAAAAATAGCTAGATCAACATCCAATCCCCAAGAATACGCTGCTTGACCAACAACAAACCAGTATCCATTCGAAGTCAATTCCCACGCATCATACCTGTCTACAGCATCGCCATCGGTAGTGGACATCAAGCCAACCGTGTCGCCTTGCGCTACTCCGCTAAAATCAACACCAACGGAAAATCTTGTGCCCGCTGAAACAACCAACGTATCAAAACGGAAATCAGCAACCGTAAAACTCCCGTCTGCAAGTAAACTGTACACAGGCAGGTCCACAAAACTGAGAATACTGTCTGGTGCTATTGAATCGGCTGGGCCAGATATCAGTACGCCTGACCCGAAATTATCGTACACGTTTACTCGGACGAAAGAACTTGAATCGCCAGATTCGAAAGTCACATTCCCGAAAATCATTAAAACTTCCTTGAGCACAAAAGTTGCTTCATTTTGATATGTTTGCGCCTTGGCAACATCATGGTATCCATTAGTACCAAATGCATATCCTCCATTTGGCGAATCATATAGCACCGCTGTTCCAGATTGATACTGAGATAAGCCTAAGGTATCAGTAACCTGAGCTCTAAGGTTTAGCGATACAATCGATAAACAGCTAGCGACAATCCAATTTCTCATTCAGCAAATGTACTTAAGCTAAATGAAAAAGGGCTTCCATCGAAGCCCTTCTCCATTCAATTAAGAAAATCCTTATCAGTGTTGAATTATCAGCTTGTTGGAGCTGATTGTTTGTGTTCCAACAGTACTGACCAAATAAACTCCAGATGATAGATTTGAAACGTCCACATCCAATTTGCTTCCGTTTGATGAGTTGACGGCCAGTCTTGAGACAAGCTTTCCGTTCATATCCGTGATGGTAATTGAATTAATGTCTGATTCTGATGCGAACAAGAAAGAAACTGAGTTCGCTGCAGGATTTGGATACATTCCGAATCCAAGTTTTTCAATATCCTCATCAACTCCTGCTATGTTTGGATTCAAGTTCATTCTCAAACCAGGTGTGTGATTCCAGCCATTGTACCAATTAGTAGCGCCACCTGTTCCGTAAGGTCCGTATAAAGTAGTGCTATTATCTTCATTGCCAGAGTTTGAAAGCAACCAAAGTTGATCATCGCCTCCATCAGATTGAAGAGCAATCGTATAACCGGTTCCTGCATTCAGTGGTACTTCTTCGTCTAAAACAATGGTGGTGAAGAAGAAACCCGATCCGCCATTCACATTACCTGGAACAAGGTCGAAAACAGTAATGTATGAATCTACGATATCCTGAATACTTGACCCCAACTCATGAACTTCTGCAATGATGGAGGTTCCAGTAGTTGTGTTGGATCCGAATGCTGCTTGAATAGCATAAATAGAACTTCCGCTGTTATAAGGAATGTATACGCTTCCGTGACCGTAGGCGTTTGCCGATCCATTATCATCGTCTCTTCCCCATACTTGAAGCTCGAATGATTCGTCATAATCATGTGCAAAGACGAACTCAGTGACTTCCATATTTGACGAATTAGACTGGTTGTCCAAATTCTCGTCAGTATTATCTGCCGAAACCGTCATGAACACCTCATAATCACCTGTTTGGTCAGGTGTGTAATTAGTTGCGTGCCATGCAGTGTCTGTATCAGCAGCTACAATATCATTTAGAAAAGTGAACGAGCCAGAAGCTACTGAAGTTCCACCTCGAAGAATCTCGTAATCAACTGTCACATTTGTCTGTGTGAGACCTCCTAAATTGGTTACTGCAGCACCAACAACCATTTCGGAAGCTTGCTCCAATGGTATTTTTGAATAGACAAAATCATTCACAACATCTCCGTGGTAAGCCTTAGTTAACTCTAGATCGTTATCCAAGCCTTCCACAATTTTCATGTCATCAATCATCCAGTAGTATACTCGTGCATTCCAACCTATTTTAAGATACACGAATTGCGAAGCTCCTACCGCAGCCGAAATATTCACACTTACCAGATCCGGGTCGTCCGAAGCTGTATTATTATCAACTCCTTCCTGAACCTTATACGATGTCCAATTCACAGAATCAGCGCTAACCTGTACTACCAAATCAACACTATTATTGAATCTGAAACTTTGCTCAAATTCTAGCAATAAACTACTGTAGCTTGCCCCAAGGTCAATTTGGTTAGTAACAAAATATGACTCCAAATATTGGTAGGTTGTACCAGATGGTTGACCATAATTGAAATGATTGGCCGAATCGTTATCGCATATCAAGAATCCATTTCCTGCAGTGGTAGAATTCATCGGATCAGCATAACCGCCACCATTATTATTTCCATTGAAATAGCCATGTGAACCATTCGTAGTCCATTTCCAAGGATTCAAACCAGTAACATCATCAATACCCCAACCATTTGGAAATCCTCCACCAAAATCTTCTTGCCACAGCGCTGGTGACCCTCCACGAACCGAGTTATTGGAAGTCCGCTCAATATTATTTGGCTGTGCAGGCATATCTGGCAATATTCCGTTTCCGGTTTGAATTGATTCCATGTAGTGTTCAGGAAAATTCTGTACAGGGATAGTGAGCGGTTTCTTTTGCGCAAAAGAAAATGTTGCTGCGCTAAGCAGACAAAGAATGGTAATGTAAGTGTGTTTCATGGTTAAAGGATTTCTAGAACGAATTTACTGTTTTGGAGAAATTACGATTGACAATTATAGTTAATGAAAAAAGCCAGCTCAATAATTGAGCTGGCTTTCCACATGAATCAGTTTAACGAATCTATTATCTAACTACAACTTGCTCGGTAACAGTTGAATTTGCTCCTACCAATTGTACCATGTACATTCCAGAAGATAGTTTTTCTGTATCGAAAGTGATCAAGTTACGTTGTCCAACCTTTACAGTTCTCTGTTCTGTTTGAACCAAAGCGCCCGTTACATTGAATACGTTTACAGTGATATTCTGATTGTCTTTAGAAACGAAAGCAACGTTTAATAGATCTGATGTAGGATTTGGGTAAACACTAAGCCCAGAAACATCTTCGTTTTCTGTAATTCCAACACTTGGATCTGTGTTGGCTCTAATCATTGGAGAAGTAGTGTACCCAGTGTACCAATCAATTGCAGAACCTGCACCGAAAGGGCCATAACGAAGTTGAGCTCTATCGTCATCACCATCACTAGCAAGAATCCAAAGGTCCTCTCCAGCTCCTGTGTTACCAATACTGATCAGGTAAACTCCACCAGCAAGAAGGTCAATCCCATCACCATCGTTCAATAGAATATTTACGAGATTGATATTCGCCCCAGAACTAATGTCTCCATTTTGAAGGTCGTAAACCTCAGTAACCAATGGATTAGAAAAAGATTGATCATTTACAGCGTCAAACACTTCTACATAACAAGAGCTTGTAGTTGTATTTGCGCCAAAGGCAGTTTGAACACTTGTCAGCGTTACGTCAGAGAAAATCTCGTAATACATAGCCGCTTTATACTCATTAGGAGAATCCGAAGCGTCCAATCCACCGTAGATCTGGAACTCAATATTGTCCTCATCATCATGAGCATAGATGAAATTTGTGACTTTGAATGTCGAAGTCCCTTGATCATTTGAAGGAAGCTCGTCCGTTTCATCTGCGCTAACTGTTACTGTTACCGTGTATGTTCCCAATGCGCTTGGAGTATAGCCGGTTGAGTACCAAGTAGTGTCGCTAGAAGTAGAATTAAGAATCGTGTTTGTCGCTCCAAACGAGCCAGACGCTACCGATGAACCTCCCAAAGAAATATCGTAATCGTATACTAAGTTGTTCTGAACGGTTCCGCCTTGATTGGTTGATGCAACTCCAATCACTACCTCCTGTGCCTGATCCAACGGAATTTGCTGATATTCAAATGCAGCATTGATATCTCCATGCCAAACCTTAGTAACGGCAAGGTCGTTTGTTGCGCCTTCTACGATCGCAACATCATCAACTTGCCAGAAGTAATCCCAAGATCCTTCATAACGGAAACGAATCCAAACCGTTGAAGGATTAGCAGCCACAGCTCCAGAAATATTAACCACTACCAAATCTGGATTGTCCGTGGAGCTATTATTACCTTGATTTCCATTAACCTCGAATGTTGTCCATGTGCTTCCGTCTGTACTTACCTCTAAGTAAGAGAAGCCATTGAACTTTCCGTAATACTGCTGAAAAGAGACAGCCACAGATGAATAACCTGTAAGATCAACAGAATTGGCCAATTGAACCCAAGCATCTTGCACAGAAGATCCTGTTCCGAGTGCGTCACTATCAAACATTGCCCAACCGTTGGCTGCCGTTGTAGATTCCAATGCTCCATAAGATTCTGAGAAATCTCCGTAAGGACCTGTGGTGGTAAATTCCCAGTTAGCAGACGGGGTACCGGCATTACCGAATGTCCAAGCATTCTGATCGGAAAAATCCCAGTATAAACCGTTGATTGTATCTCCAGTTGCAGCAACTGATGGCGTTTCAGTAGGAAGCCCTAATGCAACCGTGTTGTCAACTAGCCTAGACTTTTGCGCTGGAGCAGATGTGAATTGAGCGCTCGCACCAACAGCAATAGAAAAGGCCAACAAAGTAGTGTAGATCTTTTTCATTTTATTATTAATTGATTAAAATTTAAGTGAAGAATATTACGTGTAAAGTTAATGAATGAGGAATCGTGACATTTATGATAAAAGACAGATTTGGAGTTTTATCACTCCGAAATAACAACTTTTTCAGTAGCTGAGTCCTCTCCAGTCATCACGGTAACCAAGTAAGCTCCTGGAGCAATACCGCTCATGTCGATAATAGTTCGTTGTTGACCAGCCATTTGAACATGTCCTGTTTGGCTAATTACTAATTGACCTTCAAGCGTCATTACCGAATAAGACACAGGAGATGTTTGGGCAAGAGAATATTCAATTGTCAAACTGTTACCTGATGAAATTGGGTTTGGATAAACCTCTATGGTGTTGATCTCAGAGACTTCGTCAATTCCAACCGAACCTGTACCAAGCACTAAAATATCATCTATCGATATCAAGTTGTCGTCATCACTTCGGTGTCTGAAGGCAATGAAAATACTCTGTCCTTCAAAATCGGCCAATGATGCTTGCCACTGCTGAAGCACTCCACGATTTCGGGTAAAATCCGTTACGTCCGCTTCCATATCAGTATGCATTATTCCTGGAGAGAAAACATATGTTGAAGTATCTTCCTTATCTGTTGTAAGGTCACCATCAAATTCTGAGAATACCGTTAGCGTATCCATAAAGCTAGTCTCTAAATTATCTGTTGTGGAAACAAGCACTTGGTAACCATCAAGGTAGCGTGGCAATTGATAAGGTGCTGATTTCCAATACAGCGATGCCAACCCGTCTTGGATGAAAATTTGAGGAGAAATCAACCAATTCTCGGCACCGTTCACTTCGCCTTGCAACCAAGAGTTGCTGGCTAGAACTGTGTTTGTACTATCAACATCAGCAAATCCCAATGTCAAGAACCATTCTCCTGGACGGTCTGCTCCACTTCCATCTCCTTGTCCGTCAACATCAAAATTTAACCAAGTTGGGTATAGATTCGGGTCTCCGGTTGGATAATCAATTTGAATGTAATCAATGGTTTCAGCTTCAAAATTCTCCCAAAGTAAGGTGTCATTCTGAGCACTTGCCGAAGCAATTACAAAAGCAAAACTTAAAAAAGTCAGGTACAGGTTTTTCATATTCACGTATTTGGTTTGTCGAATTTCTTCATTTCCGACCTATCCGAAAAGTAAAGTCAAGAAGCATCATTGGATTATGACGCCTCAAAGACAAAACACGGACAGGTCTTGATTGTTTTACGCTACAATCGTTTCTGTGGAATATGATTCAATGCTTGGGCAAGTACAGATCAAATTACGATCACCTTGAGCGTTATCCACTCTTCCAACTGAGGGCCAAACTTTAGCTTCAGAAACAAATGGCAAAGGGAATGCCGCTTTTTCGCGCGAATAAAGATGATTCCAACTGTCTGAAACGACCATTTTCGCAGTATGCGGAGCATTGTGCAACACGTTATCTGTAAGGTCAGCAACTCCAGATTCGACTTCGGCAATTTCCTTACGGATGGCCACCATCGCAGAAACGAACTTGTCCAATTCCGCCTTCGATTCGCTTTCCGTTGGCTCTACCATCAAGGTTCCTGCAACCGGGAACGAAACCGTTGGCGCGTGATACCCATAATCCATCAAACGCTTCGCAATATCTCCTGCTTCAACACCTGAATTCTTCTTGAAATCTCTGCAATCGAGGATCATTTCGTGAGCAACTGTCCCGTGCTTACCTGAATACAGGATATTGTAAGTTCCTGATAATTTGGTTTTCAAGTAATTGGCATTAAGAATGGCAAACTGCGTGCTTCTCTTAAGTCCGTACGCACCCAACATCTTAATATATCCGTAGGAAATAAGAAGGATGAGTGCGCTGCCCCAAGGAGCTGCCGAAACGGCTGAAATCGGCTGGCTCCCACCCATCGGAACAACCGCGTGGCCAGGAAGAAACGGGGCCAAGTGCTTGGCAACACCGATCGGTCCCATTCCGGGACCACCTCCACCATGAGGAATAGCGAATGTCTTATGCAAATTCAGATGGCAGACGTCCGCTCCGATCAAACCTGGATTGGTCAATCCTACTTGCGCGTTCATATTCGCTCCATCCATATAAACCTGACCTCCATTATCATGAATGATCTTGGTTACTTCCTGAATAGATTCCTCGAAGACGCCATGCGTTGATGGATATGTGACCATGAGGCACGATAAGGTATCAGCATATTCTTCTGCTCTTGCACGAAGATCCTCTACATCAATATTTCCACTTTCGTCACACTTCGTTACAACCACTTTCATCCCCGCCATTACAGCACTTGCTGGATTGGTACCATGGGCCGAAGAAGGAATCAAGGCCACATTTCTGTGTGCATCTCCTCTACTCTTGTGAAATTGATCAATAACCATCAATCCGGCATACTCACCTTGAGCCCCAGAATTTGGTTGAAAAGAAACTGCTTCGAAACCTGTGATTTCGCAAAGTGCTTTTTCCAATTCGTTGAAAACGATCTGGTAGCCTTTTGTCTGATACAATGGCACAAACGGGTGAATGTTGGCAAACTCTGGCATACTGATAGGATACAACTCGCTTGCAGCATTCAGTTTCATGGTGCAAGAACCCAAGGATATCATGGAATGAACCAGCGAAATATCCTTGTTCTCCAATCGCTTGATGTAACGCATCATCTCCGTTTCTGAGTGATACGAGTTGAAAACCGGATGCGTCAGATAATCATCTCCACGCAATAGATCTGCTGGTAATGCAAAATCAAATTGCGTCAATTCTTCCAGTTTCACATAAACCGGATCGCAATCTGCTGCACGGGCAAAAACTTCGAGAATCTGCTGCAACTTCCCTAGGTCGGTACGCTCATCCAAGCTGATTCCAACCGAACGATTGTCGATATATCGGAAATTGATGTTCTCGTTCTCAGCAATCTCTTTGATTCCAGTAACGGTAACCCCAGCTGGTGGCACCAATTGAATCGTATCGAAATAACGATCTGATTTTATCTCATATCCGATTGCCTTCAATTTACTGGCAAGAACAGTCGTTTTACGATGAATATTCGTGGCGATATTCTTCAGCCCAGTTGGTCCGTGATACACGGCATACATACTTGCCATAATGGCCAACAGCGCCTGTGCGGTGCAGATATTTGATGTAGCACGGTCACGTTTTATGTGCTGCTCTCTTGTTTGGAGCGCCATACGCAAAGCAGGATTTCCTTGCGAATCGACCGAAACTCCTATGATTCGACCTGGAATGGTACGTTTGAATTCATCTCTCGTAGCAAAATATGCCGCATGCGGACCTCCGTAACCTAACGGAACTCCGAATCGCTGTGTATTTCCAACCACAACATCGGCACCCCAACTTCCTGGGCTTTTCAAAAGCACCAAACTCATAAGGTCGGCCGCCACAGCTACGTGTGCTCCCACTCCATGCACCTTTTCAACAAAGGCAGAAAGATCTTTTACTTCTCCGTTTACTGACGGGTACTGAAGCAATACACCAAAGAATTCATCCGAAAGATGAACATCATTATGATCTCCAATGGTCAATTCAATTCCAAGAGGAGCTGAACGCGTGTGCAGCAGATCAATCGTCTGTGGGAAGCAATCGGCAGAAACGAAAAATTTGTTGACGCCTCTTTTTGTTGCTTCGCGAGAGCGCGAATTGAACAACATGATCATAGCTTCGGCTGCAGCTGTTGCTTCATCCAATAGCGATGCATTGGCAATTTCCAACCCTGTGAGGTCGCTCACCATGGTTTGGAAGTTCAGAAGCGCTTCCAATCTTCCTTGTGCAATCTCCGCCTGATATGGCGTGTAAGCCGTATACCACCCCGGATTTTCCAACACGTTACGCTTGATCACATTAGGAACAACCGTATCGTAGTAACCAAGACCGATATAAGTTCGGTACAATTTGTTCTTCTTCCCAATAGCATGAATGTGCTCCGAATACTCCACCTCTGTCATCGCTGGCGGAAGGTCCAAGTCGGCTTTCATCCTGATGGATGCCGGAATGGTCTTTTCGATAAGTTCATCCAAACTTGCAACACCAACGGTGGTGAGCATTTCTTTAAGGTCTTGTTCCCTTGGGCCGATGTGGCGATTGACAAATATGTCCTGTTTCATGCTTGTTTTTTGAGCGGTCGCGCAAATTTACCATAGCTATCAATGTAGAAAGCTGACGTTTGTTCATTTTATGCACAGCTTACTGTATAAATACATATGTGATAGACCTGACCACAAATGCCATTTGGATATATTTGAAAGCTACAATTACGGATGAGATTCTTTTCCATCATTTCTTTCCTTTTCCTCTTGCTTTTAGCTTCAAATGCTAAAGGTCAAGATCGACTATTGCTGACCAACGGCAAGATCAAAAAACTGAAAGGAACCGTTATCTATTACGACCACGATCAAGTTCTTTACCAGAATGCTCGGCAGCGCCAGAAGATGGAAAAGCACCTTGCAAAGCGTGATGCGGCAAAAAAGCAGCTTGAAACGAGTACGAAATGGTTAGCCAAACAAGAAAAACTGGCCGAGAAAGAGCGCAGAAAGGAAGCCAAGCAATTGGCAAAACTGGAAGACCGAAAGAAAGATTTTGAAGTTGCCGTCAAACAAAAACTGGAAACGCTTCCTCCAGCCGATTTTGAAAAGTGGAAAAACCGAGAATTGGCCAAAATCAAATCTTTGGAGCAGGAAAGCAATCTGAAAATTGCTGTGAACGCGCAATTGAAAGAAGCGAAAAAAGCAAAAAAGGAAGCACGAGAACGAGCCAAATTCTCGTATCAAGTATCGAGAGATCTTGTGTTCTCCATTCTGAAATCAGACGCCACCGAACTTATCGTGTATAGTGCTGATACACTTGGATTTTTGACCGATGGTGATGCAGACGTTGAATACAACGTGGCCGAAATGCGCTTGTACATTAAAGGGAGGCAAGACGGAAGAAAACACAGCTTCCATGATGTTTACATTGGTGCTACTGTTGGATTGGCATCCTCGCTTCTACTCACATACACATGGGACATCTTTTATGCACCAATTCCTCCCGCGATCTGTATTGCGGTGATGGCCGGATTACGTAATCTCAAACCAAGCCCAAAATTGGGTATTGCAAAGGAATTTCTGGAATCCGACCCATACATGGATGGATACCAACGTTCTGCCAAAGGGCGAAAAATCTTCGCGTTCACAATGGGTGCTGTGGGCGGACTGGTGGTTGGTGGCACCGTAGCGGTTATTACTAGCCCATATCTTCAGTAATAAATTGCGTAAGTGTATCTTCACCACTGCGTGAAGATTCTTTTCAATTATATCGTTTACGGAAGTTGGTGGGTTGCTTTGTGTGCTGCATTGCTCGGGCTACTAACATGGTTTGAACTTACAGGCGCGTGGTGGAATGCCGCGCTTTTCGTTTTCATTCTTGGTTCCACCCTTGTGGTTTACAACCTCAACATGCTTTCTGGCCTTGCCGAACTCAGGAGAATCGGCACGCATTCCGAACGCCATCATTGGTGTATGAATAACGAACTTTTGATGAAGGCTACACTTGCTGTCGGGCTGATTCTATCTACCGTTTCTGTATCGTTCCTCAGCAGCGTTGTTTGGTTATTTATGTTGCCACTAGCCTTTGTAGCCTTGGCTTACACAATTCCAATTGTAAAGCGACAAACTTCCAAGATCCGAATCCGCGAGATCGGGCTTTGGAAAATCTTCATCATTGCAGGGGTTTGGTCTGGAATGACCGTGATTCTACCATCCGTTGAATATTTTGGATTGGATCAATTGGTAGAAAAACTCAGTTGGGAATTGGCAATTGAACGTTCCATTTTTATTCTTGCTATCACTATTCCCTTCGATATCCGTGACCTTATAAACGATGCAAAAAAAAGTGTGCGTACCATTCCTTCCATTCTCGGCTGGAAACAGTCTGTTGTGCTGGCCGAAGTTCTCTTACTTGCGTTCGTCTCATTCGTTGGTCTTCGGATCGGTATCCATCACCCGTTCTTTCTTGGTTATCTGATCAGTTCCATTATTGCCATGATAGTTATTGCGTTTTCTAACCCGCAACGAAACGACATGTATTGTTCTTTCTGGGTAGAAGGAACGATGATTGTTCAATTCGTACTTGTGCTCGTGTTATCCAGACAACTATTCTAAATCCATTCCGTCATTTCAGCGTAAGGAATATCTACAAATAATAAGAACAGATAGTTGAAATATTAGGTGTGATATGAAATATGAACGAGTAAGAAAAATCAACAAACTACTTCTATGGAAAGAAATTGCTCTGCACATTTGTATTGTTAATTAAAATCAACAATCATGAAAACGATTGTAGCATTCATACTCTTCTCCATTTCAAGCTTGCCAATCTTCGCTCAAGGAACAATTGTTTCGTTGAGCGTTATGCCCGAAAACCCAACCGTCAATGATGACATTGAAATATACGCTGAGGTGATGTTTACTAGTTCGGACTGCCTGATCGATAATCAGGCTCACTCAGTCAATGGTTTCAACATCGGTGCATCTGCGCATCATTGCGTAGGCATGCTTACTGCCTTATGTAATAGAACCGATGTTTTTGAGGTCGGTCAGCTTGCTGCTGGCACTTACACCTTCGATATGACACTCACCTCTGGATTTGGTGGCGCGGGTTGCACGGCAGGAATCGTACCTGACGACAACGATCAATTGACGTTTACCGTTTCCTCAAGTGTAGGCATCGATGAATCTGACCTTGAACATCAATTTGTCTACCCGAATCCAACTTCGGGCTTGCTGCAATTCAGAACACAGCTAGACCAAACCGTGTTCATCACAGATCTTTCTGGTAAAAAAGTGATGGAAATTCCTTCAGGCGCTTCGTACACAGATATTTCCGCACTTCAGACAGGAATGTATCTTCTCAGGATTTCGGGTCGGCAGATTCCGATTCTGAAACAGTGATATTCAATGATCTGAACGGAGATTATCTAAAAAAATGCGCGCCACATTGGCCGCCATCGGGTCATCTCTATCCATTCTTTCAGGATGCCATTGAACTCCTAAAATAAAAGGATGGATCGCCTTGTCTTCCCAATAGAAAGCCTCAATAATTGAATCTTTGGCCATTGCCATTATTTTGAATCCAACCGCAAGCGAATCAATTGCCTGATGGTGATTTGAATTCACCTCGGCACTATCGCGTTCCAAAATTTTGACCAACCACGGATGGCAATAAACCATGTGGTGCGCATCGCCATTTTCTTGCTGATGAATGCTTGAATTTCGTTCAGTGGGAATATCGATGATGAGCGAACCGCCCTTTGCTACGTTCAGCAATTGCATTCCTCGGCATCCACCCAATGTGGGCAGTTTCAATTCAAAAGAATGTTCAACCAAAGCCAATTCCAACGAATCGCGGTATTTGTCAATGGTTCCGCACTGAGCAACGGCAGTGTCTTTTCCATGGAAAGATGGATGAATGTCCGTTCCGCCTGTCAGGATCACGCCATCCACTTCTGCCAGTATTTTATCCAACGAATCAGCAGACATTCCGTACGCCTGATAGAAGGTAAGCGTGCTATCGAAATGAAGCAGCCAATTCTGATAAGCATTGTTTGGATAATACTTGGAAATAAGCACGGATTTTCTTTTTTCTGGAACGGTGCTACATCCAAAAAGGAAAAGGGCAATTGATATGGCAGTCAGAAGTCTCAAGTCAAGGCTTTGTCCAAAGAAAGGTTGATGATCCTTGCCGCTTCCTCAATTTCCGCGTCTGTATGCGCGGCACTCACAAATCCGACTTCGTAACCAGAAGGTCCAATATAAAATCCATTGTCCAACAGGGCATGGTAGAACTTGCGGTAGATGTTCATGCTCTCTGGATCGATCTCAGCCGAAGACCGAATGCTTGGACGATCTGAGAAAGCAATCCAATAAATTGAACCGACTGAGAACATGCGAACCTTGTATTCTTTCTCTTCGACATGTTCTAACACGGCAGAAACCAATTTCTTGGTTTTCTTTTCCATGGCTGGATAAAAATCAGCTTCGAGCAATTGTTCCAAAGCTGCTTTTCCGGCAGCCATGGCCACTGGATTTCCTGAAAGTGTTCCTGCCTGATAAACGGGACCAAGTGGCGCAATGGAGTTCATGATCTTTTCGCTGGAAGCAAAGGCGCCAACTGGCATTCCACCACCGATGATTTTTCCTAAGGTGATGATATCGGGTTTGATGTCGTACAAACCTGCGGCTCCTTCAAATCCAACTCTAAAACCACTGATCACCTCATCAAAAATGAGCAACGAATTTTCATCCGAACAGATTTCGCGGAGCGCGCGAAGGAATTTTCCATCCTGAAGAAGCAATCCATTATTCGCTGGAATCGGCTCGATGATGACGGCCGCAATTTCATTCTTGAATTGCTCAAAAGCATCTTTCACCGCTTCGATGTCGTTCAGTGCCACAACAATGGTCTCGTCCACAAAACTTTTTGGCACACCAGCAGAACTGGAATTGCCAAATGTGACCAATCCCGAACCTGCTTTCACTAAAAGTGAATCAACATGACCATGATAGCAGCCTTCAAACTTGATGATCTTGTTTCTTCCTGTATAACCTCGCGCCAAACGGATAGCGCTCATAACGGCTTCTGTTCCAGAACTCACAAATCGGATGCGCTCCACATAGCGATGATTTGAAAGAATCAGATCAGCCAAATCATTTTCCTGTACGGTTGGCGCACCAAATGATGTTCCGTCTTTTACTGCAGTTATAATGGCGTTCTCTACCTTCTCATTTGCATGACCAAGAATTAATGGGCCCCAGCTAGCGCAGAAATCGATGTACTCATTTCCATCAGCATCCCAAACCCGACTTCCCTTTCCCTTCGTGATGAAACGTGGCGTTCCGCCCACGCTGCCAAATGCCCGTACAGGACTGTTCACTCCACCGGGGAAAAGCGTTTTCGCTTTCTCGAATAATTGTTCTGATCGTTCTGTGCTCATACCTTCCATTTTGTGGCGCAAATGTAATGCTGACTTTTTAGCTGAGCGGAACCGTGACCATAATGCTTGTTCCATCATCAACTGCCGATGATATACTGAACTCGCCACCCACCTGTTCTGTTCGCAAACGCATGTTTTTTGTGCCCAAACCGGTGCGTTGCTTTGCCATATCAAAACCAGAACCATCATCTTCAATGGTCATGACCAATTCGTTACCATGAACGAATATTTGCAGATCAACATGCTGCGCTTTGGCGTGTTTCTGGATGTTGTTCAATGCTTCTTGTAGGATGCGGTACAACTGTAAACCTACCTCTTCGGAAATGGACTTCTCCACATCGAAAAACTGAAAATCAATATTCGTCCCTGCCTGACGATGCTCGGAAACAAGTTCTTGGATCTTTTGCAAAACCGTCTCGCTGTTTAGCGAAACCGGATTCAACTGATGAGAGATTCTCCGTACGCCATCAGATATTTCGGCAATCTGCTCGGCCAGTTCTGTTTCCGCGCCACCAGCAGCTTTCATTTTTAGAAGTGACAACCGCGATGCCACATCATCGTGCAATTCGTTGGCAACACGCACCTTCTCCTCTTCCATTCCTCGGACAAACGCTTGCATGGCCTGCTGCTGCAATGAGTTGATGTTGCTGAGCAACTTTTTCCTGTCATCGCCAATCAGTTTAGAGCGATAGCTGAGTCCGATGGCAAAAATTATGATCTCGAAAAGTGAACCGATGAAAATGGGCGATAGCGGAAGCCATGCCAAGTGAATGGCGCCATATTCTTGCGCAATCAACATCAATGTGACAACCACATTCATTCCGAATGCTGCCGCGTAAAAAAGCACTGAGGTACGGTCTGCTTTCCACGAACGTATCAGCGCAGCGACCAATAAAATGACAGAAGCTGCAATGAAACTGTAGATCACATTGATAACGATGATCGTATTTGCAGTGAACAGACCCGGAACCAACAACCACCACAGCAGGATGCCAACGAGTCCTAGTATGATGAAATTCAACATTCGATTGACCCATCGTGCAACCGATCTGATCGGAAGAAAAAGTTGCGTGAACCGTATCTGCGAGATGACGATGATCACGATCATTATCAATCGGAGGTAGTTATTCCACTCGAACTGATCAGGAAACAAGAACTGAAAACCGTATCCGACATGTGTAAACAGGTACAGAAACAAACTGACCACATAGACCAGATACCAGATGTAGATGGAAGACCGCTGTATCGCGTAGATCAGCAACGAGTAGAGCATAATGACCAACAGCATACCGAAATAGAGCCCATGGATCATGTTGGATCGCGCCTCGTGCTGCATGAACTCGTGGCTTTCCCACAATTTCAGAGGTACGGCCACCGAGGCGTTGCGCTTGTCAACAAAAAGCAGTATTCGGTCTCTGCTACTGTTGAAATGAATTGGAAAAACGTTGCGTCTGTTCTCATAAGTGCGTGCAGCAAACGGCATTCGGTCTCCACATCTTCCTACAAATCGCAACAGACCATTGCTGTATCTGTAAGCTTCGATCCGATCGATATGCGGATTATCGATGTCGAGAAAATAATTGGCCGAAGTATCTATCTCGGGCGGTAGATCAACCAGAATCCAGAAGTAGTTCTGTGAAAATCCGAAGGTGGTTTCCCCTGAAATGAGTTCAGAAGATCCGGCAAATTGATTGAGCGCTTCTTCGGGCTTGAGCTTCTCGGCTGTTTCTATGGCCTTGGAAAATGGAACAAGATCGACACTCTCGGCAAAACCTTGCATACTGAAAACCAGCAACAAGGCTAACGGAATTAATGATGAAGCGAACCTACTGATCCAACAACCCATGTTTCTGGCATAGTAAAATGAGTTCTGGCTGCGTACTCACGCCAAGTTTCCGGTAAATGTTCTTCTTGTGATTTTTGACCGTATTCTCTGAAATGTGAAACTGCCCCGCAAGATTTTCTACAGACGTGCCCTTTATCAGAGCGGTCAATAATTTCTTCTCCGTTTTGGTCAGCTTCAACATAGACTTGAACCCTTCGTCAGGTTTAAACTCCAACGATGTAGCCGTAGAAACGTTCGTGTAGAATTTTGCTGAGTTTAAATTCTGAAGCGCAGCAACGAGGTCTTCGCCACTGGTATCTTTCAACAGGTAAGCATTAGCTCCTGCTTTTCGCGCCTTATCAGCAAGAATCCTGTCGTTGTAACTGGTAAGAATTACCACCTGTGTTTTAGGAGCATGTCGCCTTAAGAACTCCAAAATTTGGAATCCATCTTTCTTCGGCAGGTTAAGATCGAGAAGAACGAGGTCAGGAGCAAATTCTGTGAGTACATCAACTGCAGCAACTCCATCTCCACAAGAACCTACAAGTTCAAACCCCTCCGACATGTTGATCAACCCCTCAAGCGATTGCCTGAAAAGCGGATGATCTTCACATATATAAACGCTCTTCACTTGTTTTGCTTTTTCGGGACAAAGATCGTGCTTACATAACGGACTGGCAAACAACAGCAGAATTGGTTCTGTTAACCCAGTACGTCTCAAAAACGTCAACACTAATTCACAACCGAAGCCTGTTAAGTGAATTGATCATTAGCCGCAATGATCAACCACAAAAGGTTATTCATTGCTAAAAAAAACACCTCTTACCGCTACAGAAATGGCCCCATAGGGCTATTTCGGCACCAAGTGATAAGGATGACATTTGTACTGGAAGAACCCAACGTTCATGAAAGACCCCTTAGACAGATTGATACTTGGACTCCTCTACTTCATTATCACCATCTTATTCCTTGGAGCCTTGGCCTACCTGATACGGAAAGGATGAATGAACCAACGCCACGGCAATAGTGTTCAGTCTCATCATGCACAGTAACCCCACATTCCGTCAGTTGGTGTTAGACGTATTCCACAGGCACGACCCCTTGCAGGCCGAGTGTCCTAGTGTGTATGATGGCGTGGTGAACGACCTGCTGCGCTACTGGAGCCACCGAGATACGGAGCAGGAACTGTAGCAGTACGTGCAAGGGGTTCTTTACTTGCGCGGTAAACGGAGTTTGTGGCTGCCAGATGGTTTGTTGACGGAGTTGCTGAATATCCGAGGAATTCAAAACAGTTGATACTGGAGCAAGGAGTTGTCCCGCGCCATTCCTAATAAAAGGATTGAGGCAAAACAGTTACTCCCTGGCGTTCCTAATAAAAGGATTGGGGCAAAACAGTTGTCCCGTGCCATTCTCTGTAAAGGGAGTGTAAAAAGGAGTCGTTTTGTAAGACCTCCGAGGGTTTTCCTTCAGCAGACCCCCGAGGTTTTCAAAACCCCGGAGGTCTTAGGAGAATGCCCTCAAACAACCCTCACCTCATC